>CAYVIA010000046.1:8064-9296 GCA_964451485.1 uncultured Gammaproteobacteria bacterium | reverse complement strand
ATCTGTCATGACATCTAAATATGAAATACATTTAATTCCAAGTGGTGTATTTACCATTATCGCAACATCAGACATAGTTTGAGAACCCATATGAAATCCTAATTGCTGTCCTTTAAAAACATTATCACCAATATTTAATGGATTAATTAAATTTATATGAAAAATAATGATGCCAAATGCAGGATATGAGCTTGATTGAATAACTAATTGGGTGCCTGCCCATTCATTAACTATTTGAAAAATAGTTCCATCTATAGGTGAATAAATATTAATTAAACTCCAATCAACTGTATTTTTTGGATTAAAATAATGCCCGATTATCGAAGTGTTTGGTCTATTTTATCTGAGATTTGCGGAGTTGGTTTCGGGGTGTATCTCGTTGGTATAAGTAGCGACCAAGAGCTTGCCGAAGTCATTAAGGAGGTTACGAAAAACAGGTTTTAACCAAGCTCTCCACCCCCAACCTCTCCACTCCCGACCTTGACTTCGTCGAATGATTAGGGCGTGAACTCGGCTTCGGCATCGCTAATGCCGATATAAGAAAAATCGATGTAGGCGAGATAGAATAAAAATTCGAAAATGTCTGAACCGTGATTTATATGATTTTCGTGATTACCTTGATTACGCGACGGTATGATCCGGAATCGTCATCATGGTCATCATAAAACGCGGCAGAGTCCTCGTGGAGAGAGTCTGCCGGGACAAAGGCGATGGGGGATGGCGGACTGGGGCCCAGACATTCATGCGATTCAGCCGTTATATTTTTTATCATCATGCGTGCGGTTTGACAAAAGAGGAGAAAAATTTACTCCGGCGAAAATGTCTGAACCGTGATTTATATGATTTTCGTGATTACCTTGATTGTGTGAACTAGGCGTAAAATTATGCAGGTGCGCATAAAGCCGTCTCGCGAAATATGTACGCCGAAAAACGATATTATGTTTACATCGCTACTAATTATCCGCGCAAAACGGTATTATATACTGGCGTGACCAACGGCCTGATCAAGCGCGGCGGTCAGCACGCGGAAAAGCGGTTTCCCGGAAGTTTCACGGCGAGGTATAATGTGAACAGGATAGTTTATTTCGAAGTATTCGGCGATATTCACGCGGCTATCGACAGGGAGAAACAGATCAAAGCCGGCTCGAGAAAGAAAAAAATTGAATTGATAAAAAGTATGAATCCCGAGTGGAAGGATTTAGTTGAGGAAATATTAAAATAGCCTGTCATTG
>CAYVIA010000046.1:0-7964 GCA_964451485.1 uncultured Gammaproteobacteria bacterium | reverse complement strand
GCGCGGCAATCCCGAGGCGAGCCGCAGGGACGGCTTGAATCCGCGAACGGCAAAGGGTGGCTCGGGATTGCTTCACGCCGCCACCTTGGTCGCGGTTGCCGGAACTGTGATTGTGTTCAGGGTATGGCGATACTGACAACTTGGTCAAGGCGTTCGCAATGACAATATTAATGTTATGGATTTCACTAAAATCAAAAAAATCCACATGATCGGGATCAAGGGCGTGGGTATGACCATGCTGGCGCAGTATTTGCATGGGCAAGGCATAGAAATAAGCGGATCGGATACGGCGGAAAAGTTCATGACCGACGCGGTGCTCAGGAAAGAAGGCGTACAAGTGATTGAAAAATTTTCCGCGGACAATATCCCCGAAGGTGTTGGCTTGATAATTTACTCTACCGCTTATAATACGGAAAATAACGAAGAGGTTAAAGCGGCGCTCGCGGGCAAGGTTAAAACCGTAACTTACGCCGAGGCCCTGGGCGCGGTATTCAATTCCAAATACGGCATGGCCGTGGCCGGCTCACATGGCAAGACCACGGTTACCGCCTGGCTCGGATTTGTCCTCAATCTGGCCGGTCTTTATCCGAACGTTATGGTCGGGGCGCGTATTCCCCAATTCGACGGCGCCGGCCTTATCGGGGACTCGGAGTACCTTGTGGTCGAGGCCGACGAATACCAGAATAAATTAAGGTTCCTGTCGCCCCAAGCGGTAATTTTGAACAATATCGATTACGATCATCCTGATTTTTTCCCAAGCAAAGAGGAATACCAGGCGGTTTTTATAGAATTGATCAAAAAAATCCCGGCCAAGGGTTTTCTCGTGGCCAATTTCGATGACGGTCTGATCCGCAAGGTCGCCCGTGTCAATTGCCGGGGCAAGGTTATTTCCTACGCGCTTGAAGCGAACGCCGATTACATGGCTTATGATATCAAGCAGGTTAACAATAAACAGTATTTTAAAGTTAAGCTGGGGCATGAAAGCAGTGGCGAAGAAACGGACGGAAAAGACGGTCCTGAAAACGATTTGGGTGAGTTTTGTATAAAGCCGGCCGGCCGGCATAATGTAGCCAACGCTTTGGCCGTAATCGCGGCTTCAGCCGAATTGGGCGTGGGGCTCTCGGATATCCGCAGCTACCTCGAAGAGTTCACGGGCGCGGCGCGGCGTCTCGAGATTATGGGTGATTTCCGGGGCGCGACGATTATCGACGACTACGCCCACCACCCCACGGAGATAAAAGCGGCCCTGTCCGCGGTCAGGGAACTCTATAGATACAGGAAAATAATCGTCGTTTTCCATCCGCATACCTTTACCCGCACTAAAGCGCTGCTCGATGATTTCGCCGGCAGTTTTCACGAGGCGGATGAAGTGATTATTCTCGATATTTACGGCTCGGCCCGGGAAAAGCACGGGGGAGTAACGAGTAACGATTTGGCGAGAAAGATCAGGCGGGCGGAGTCGGCTTACGCGCCCAGGCCGGAAGCGGTGGGCAACAGCCAAATTTTCGGGAATATGGACCTTAAGGCCGTCGTGCACCATATCGGTACGCTTGAGAAATGCGAAAAGTATTTGCGGGAAAAAATCGAGGGCGACGAGGTAGTGGTGCTTATGGGCGCGGGCGATGTTTTCCGGATAGGGGAGCGGCTGGTGGGCACGTAGCACGAAACATGGAACACGAAACATGGAACACGTAGCCAGGAGATTGAGCTTCTTTTTTTGCAATGCAAAAAGAAAAACCCGTCGGGTTGACGGGTGTTTTTATTTGTGGGGGAAGCTAATAAATTTTCCCCAAGCTCCCCAAATCTATTTTTTCGACCTGCTTAACAATCTCGGCAAAACAATCCAATAATTCGTCTTTCTGATCAATTATCAGATGTTTACCGCCGTTTTTCTTAAGCGGGCAGTCGGGTTTGTCCGGGTCTACCCGGAGTGATTTAAAAGTTATCCGGTTTATTTTCGGTTTTTTATTGTCGCCACTATTCTTTTTTCCTCTGGAAGCCATTTCTTTTCTCCTTATCTTAAATCTCCAGTCCACAAAGAACTATTTTTTGGTTTTTTTATTTTGGATTTTAAGTATATCACAAATATCTGTTTCTGTCAAGATTTTTTGAATTTTAACGGGATTTATTGTTTTTTGGCGTTTTTTGTTGACACCCCATAGCCATTGTATTAAAATAACAATACTTGTTCTTTAAATTCTTAGATTGCGAAAATGCAGGAGGAAAAGTATGAGCTTGGCGGAAAAATTAAAGCTGATAGACGGACTTCAGTGCTTGAGCGAGGAAGCGAAGAGAAACGCCATGGCCGAAATCGTCGGCCATTATAAAGAGCTTTATGATAAGCTGCCCGCGGAGATAAAGAGTGGGCTTTGTCCTTTATTCAGGCAGGCGCTCGCGGGTCGTGCGACCATGACAAAAAAATGGAAAGAATTGGGACCGTTCTTGTTTCATGAAACTGGTCTTTTCCCGCGCATTTTCAGCGGCTCCGACACGCGCGAAGAAGCGGAATTGGTCGACAAGGCCATAACCATTTACAGGCAAAAAGAGGAGGAGAATCATGGCGCGTAAATACATCGAAAATCCGAAGACGAAAGGGAGCGGTATTATCTGCTGTATTCCGCAGAAGGGCATTTGTCCCAACGGGTGCGAGGACTGCTTTTTTCAGTCCGGCCGGTCTTATCTAGAACCGCTCGCGGAAAATTTACCCAATATGCCCACGGTGGCGGAGGCAAAAAATCGTGTCGTGCGCGTGAACGACGGCAATGATAGTAATCATCAAAGAGATCTGGTGGTCAAAGCCACCCGTAAGTATCGGAGAAAATTCTATAATACGGCCATTGATCATGATCTCGGCGGCTTTGACGCGCCGGTCGTGCTGACCATCAATCCGCATAAATGGACCGATGTGGATTTTTTCAGAGTACACCCGGTACCGCCCAACCTAATGTTCGTCCGTTTTCGGGTCAACACCTGGAATCTCCTGCATTGCGACGAGGCGGTAAAGCATTATACCAAAGAGAAAGTGCCTGTCGTGCTTACTTTCATGGCTTATTATACGGAAAGTATTCCCGAAAGCGAAAAACATAATTATATTTTCAGGAAACGTACCCTGAATTCCTATTGGGTGATTACGCCGCAAGCCTGGGATAAGATTAAGGAACGCTACGGAGATAATCCGTATGTTTATACATGCGGCAAAGACGCTGATACTCACGCTTGCATGCATTGCGGCCACTGCCTGCGCGAATACTACGCCACCATGGAAAGAATGAGAAAAAATCAATAAAGTAATCGAACCGTTCCCAAGGGAGCGGTTTTAAATTGGTTAGCTATTGAAATATATAAAATTTATTAGGCCTACGAAAAAGTGATCAAGATTTGTCTTCTTTGCTTGCTTAATTCGTTTTTATCTGGTAATATATGGTCAATAAATATCTGTTGTTATTCATGAAATCGGGGAACAAAATGCGGAAATTATGGAGGAAATACTGGCGGGCGGCCGTGCTGATAATCCTGGCCGTTGGTTTTGCCGTGGGTACGGCCGCTTTCAATTTCCGTACCCAGGACAGAGATTTCGTCAAATGGGCTTCGCCCGACGAAACCGCCAATTACGTTTTCGCCAAATTATACGGCCAGGAGGACAAGCTGACGATCTTCGAAAAATACAATTTATACACGGACAATATCATGCATCCGCGCAGTTTCCGTAGCGACGCGGGCTACCTTAAGCCGGTAAGTTTTCTCGGCATTATCCTTATTTACGGCAAAATCGCTTCTGTTTTCGGCTACCGGGTCATCCCTTACCTCACGCCCGTCTTCGCCGGACTCGGTCTCATAATCTATTATCTGCTCATAAAAAAGATCTTCGGGCGCAAAAACGCCTTTATCTCGGTTTTTCTCCTGGCCGCCCTGCCTCCTTTTGTCTATTACAGCGCCCGCAGCATGTTCCATAACGTCCTTTTCCTGGTTTTATTCATGGGCGGGTTGTATTGCGCCCTGCTGATGTCGGGGGAAAAAGACCGGCGGCGCAAATTTTCTTTTAAACTCAAGTGGAGCGAATTCGACTGGCGGGGACTATCCTGCGCCGCGGCCGGAGGCGGACTCACGGGGATGGCCATTATCACCCGCGCGTCCGAACTTATATGGATCGGGCCGCTTTTTCTCTTTTTATGGATCGCCTATTTCCGCCGGGTGGATTTAGCCAAGATTTTCGTTTTTCTGTCATTTCTTTTTTTAAGCGTCCTGCCCGCGCTTTACTGGAACCAGGTCCTTTACGGTTCTTATTTCTTCGGCGGATATAACGAAATGAACAAGACGATTACGGAGTTAGCCGGCGCCGGCCGCGATATCGTTACGACCACGGTCAAGGGCCAATTCTCTTTTTACGGGGATTTATTCGCGATCATCAAAAATAACATTTTTTATTTCGGCCTGCATCCGCGGCAAAGCTCCGGCATGTTCTATCATTATTTCATCCTTATGTTCCCCTGGCTTTTCTGGTCCGCGCTATTGGGGCTCGTTATCCTTTTGCGTCGCGGACGGCGGCTCAAGAAGAAATATGCGGTTTATCTGTCCGGTTATTTTTTAACGGCACTCATTCTCGTATTATATTACGGCAGCTGGAATTTTCATGACAACCCCGATGCCGGCAGTTTTACCATCGGCAATTCCTATACGCGCTACTGGCTGCCGGTTTACCTTGGCGCTATCCCCCTGGCCTCTTATTTTTTCAGTAAATTATCCCGGGCGCTGACCGACCTCCTGCGGAGAGCTAAAGCGCGCCTCAACTGCGGCCGAAAATTTCTGCGAAACGCGATTCTGACCGTGATCGTCGGCGCCGTTTTTTCCGTCTCCACTCCTTTCGTGCTGGGCAATTCCGAGGAAAGTTTATTGCCCCTGGCCCGGCGCCAGACGGACGCGAACCGGGAACTCGAAAAGATACTGGGCATGACCGAAAGCAACGCGGCCATCATCACGCTTTATCATGACAAGTTATTGTTCCCGGAACGCAAGGTAATCGTCGGCCTGTTCGACGATACGGCCATGGTGGCGAGGTACGCGAAACTGGCCGGACTCCTGCCGGTCTATTACTATAATTTCACTTTTTCGCCGGCCGATTTAGATTACCTTAACAACCGCCGTTTGGCCGAAGCCGGATTGCGCATCAAGAAGATAGAAAAAATAACGCCTGATTTTACTTTATACCGGTTATATAAACAGTAGATTCTGCTCAAATTACGTATTTAAATATATAACAAGCTCTTTAACAAACCAAAATATGCACCAGGAGGTGAAAAAATGCGAATTTCCGACAGGTATCTTACCCGAAAGACAGAGGACCTCTTGCTTCCCTCTTATTCGGCTTTTAAAAAGGCCGACACCTTATTGGAAGAATTAATTGATTTAACGCCGGTTGAAGATTGGGAGCAGATTAAGATCGACCAACTGTTCATGGTTCCCGGTTTATACCAGGATACCAGCGAAGTCGATTCATATCTGTTTTCCACGTCAATAGCTCTAAGCTTAATGGTGATTGCCACCAAAGAGTTATATCGTAAAAGCGATTTGGAGTTCTGTGAGGAATTATTCCTCGATAATTCCGAGCTTGAGTCACGCCTACCCACCTATAAATTTCTCGAAATTAGAGGTATGGGTAGAGACGCTGATTTGGAGGATCTGTGCATGGCGGCGGCAGAGAGGATTGTAGAGGCCCTAGAAACATTGTTCTATGGCCTTGAAAATTATAATCCCGACCGCGCTAGTACCAGGATTGAGAAAAAGGTCAGGAGTATTGTCGGAATTATCGGCGTATATGCCGAATACGGACTACGTATAGCCGAAATAATCGACGGTTACGGACAGTCGGTATTGGCCGGTTCCCTGGCCGTGATTATGAAAAAATTGATGGACGGGAGGCGCCTTTACCGTTATCTGCAGTACGAAACTCATCAGGCATATTGCGTTAATGACCTTTTTAAATGGCACGCGCAAAGCAAGGGCCTGGCGTTCAATGATAATGTGTTCGCCTTTGCCGGCATGATCGGCGAAGAGATTACTGTGGTCGCCAATTTAGCCGTTATCATAAAAGATTATGAGACCATCGGCTCCGATTTATTTCTCTCGGATAAAAAAAATCTTTTTGTTCCCTTGCGCAAATCTTATTGCGTGGAGGATAAGCGGGACAAAATATCGATGAAAACCAGGAAAGCGTGGGCAACTAACCGGGTAGAGCTGCTCGGCGAGTCGATTATGGAAGAAGAAGATCATATTTTAAACATGATGGTCGTGAAATCCCCCTGCGACGGCTTGTCACAAAAACTTCACGCTTTTGGCATTCCATACCAGACGGCCAAGCAAGTGGGCGATTATTTGTCTTTCAATCTTCTTGACCGTTCGTTGTCGACCGCGAAAATAAAGCCATTTGATCGGATATCGTTATATAAAGAACTATACGGACGGGGAGATAATTTCGCTGTTGCCTTGTCCGAGTTTATTGGAAGATTGGTTGGCAAAAATCCTGTTGATATTGTCTATAAACATTTTTCCGGCCAGGAGGATGCAAGCGTCGCCAATGGCGTCGGCACCATAGTGTACGTTTATGCGCTGAACGGCAATAAGTCAAAAAAAATTGAAGAATATTGGTCGCGATTCGACGAAAAACGCGAACTAAAGCGCGCTCACGATTGGTACGGCAGCAGGGGTAACGATATTTATATATATACCAATGTGGGTATTTGTCTGCTCCTGGAAGAAAAAGCGGATGGTTATTGCGCCAACCCGGAAAGAAGCATCATCGAAACCAAAGAATGCGGTCATGATATTTCTTGTATCGATAAATTGGCCGGTAAACTTTTTGAACTTTTCGTGGATTGCCATGAAATGATTCATGCTTGCCAGATAGATTCCCGGCTTATTTACAGGGGCTATGCCGCCAGCTGGGGCCATTTTTATTCAAAATGGGTCCGAAAAGCAATGAAAAAGGGTTGGTTGAATATTCAATCCTCTAACCAATATTTGAATGTCCTCTTAGCTAAGGGCATGACCTTGAAGCAGACGATCGTGCATTACCTTGATTTGATTACGATCCAGTCGTGTGGCGCCGGTCGGTTGGCGGATAATCTCAGGCAGCTCGGTATTTTCAACGGCATGTTGAGGCATGGTGTCGATATTGATTATCGTGGTAATTTCGATACGAAAAAATTAAGTAGCAAGACACGCCTGAAAGATTCGGCTGTGACCGCGGATCTGTCGGCACTGAAAAAAGCCATTATGGAAGAAGATACAGTCGCCCTCCGTCGACTGGAAAAAGAATTCGAAAAAAAGGAAGAGGAATTTCATGCCATAATGGAGACAATGGCCGATACTTTCGCGCTCGCCGCTATGAAAGAATTCATCGATAAGTTACCGGACCGGAGGTATCGTCGGCAGGAGAGAAAGAATAAATATTTCTCCGCTTTGTACGCCGGCGCCTGCAGAAAAGGTATGATAGCGAAAAGATTCCTCGATATCTGGGCGGCCGATATTTCCCACAGGGAGAAGATCAAGGCACTGGCTAAAATCGGATTGATTTTTCAGCAAACTATCAGCAGGGAAAAACATCATGATCCTGTGCGCCGAAGACTAATATTACTGGGCTACAACCCCCTGGATCCGCTTTCGGCTTATGAAGATATGGCGCAGTTGCGCAAAACCGCGGCCAGCAAGGGCGTTCGTTTGCGAGATGTAATGTATCCCTATAACCTATCGGTCGCGTCTATCGGCAGTACTTACTCGGTGCATATTCCATTGTTCATGAAGGTTATCGAAAGGTTCGGAGTAAAAATAGCCTTCAAAAAACTCCTGGAATCAGAATCGATTGCGCAGATAGAAATGATGGTTAAATAAAAAATAGATTTAAAGCCGGAATACGTTTTTCCGGCTTTTTTCTTTTGCGTGAAATAATGTTATAATATACGCATGAATGA
>CAYVIA010000045.1:7072-9416 GCA_964451485.1 uncultured Gammaproteobacteria bacterium | reverse complement strand
ATGTAGATAATGCTCGCGTTGTCGTTGTAGGTCAGCTGCCAGTCGTCCGCGGACGACAAGTAGTCGCGTAAATAATTCTCGCTTTCGTTAATCTTATCCTCATCGATTTGCAGAATATATTTTTCGAACCAATCTAGTTTTTGTTTTTGCGGACGCGGCAAAAGTACCGCGTTGATGCCGTATTGATCAAGTTTGGCGGCCGTGGTTTCCTCATCCTTGGACGAAAATTCGAAGTATTCTTCAAGGAAACTTTTGTTTTCCAGGGGGTATTGGGGAAAGCGGCCGTCGATAAATATTTTTTCCTCCGGCCAGTTCCAGACCAGGTATCCGCCCCAGCCGTATTCGTTGAAAATTATTAAATTATGGTTTTCCGCTTCGACTTTCAGCCAGGAGACGGCCCCGCAGGGAAAGCGTCGGCAAAGCCGGGGCGAGGCGAACGGGTCGCCCGTGAAATTCGTCTGCGCGGCCAGTCCGGAGATGGAAATGACCGCCCCTATATAGACGAAAGTTTTTACCAGGCGGTTGTTCCCGAGCGCGCCGGCGAGGCGGGGGGGAAGCGCGCCTATGTTCCGGCAGAGAAAGTCCACCATCAGCAAGAGAGAGATCACGAAAAAGGGCGGAAAATGCCTTTTGGATTTAAAGGCCAGGACGAGAAAGAAAAGCGACAGGGCGTAATACCAGAGGTCGATTTTGTTTTCCTCCCGGTCGCGGGCAGTAAGAGCGAAAACGGTCATAAGGATAATAATCGCGGAAAACAGGGCGCAATAGATCAGCTGGGCGTATTCGAGCGGCCGGTAATAAGCCGGCAGCCATTCGGCGATATGGCCCATATAGAAATTATCGGCATAGCCGCCCAAAAGGACGTAAAGCCGGATACCGTACGGATTGAGCAGGGTGGCGGCGGCAGACAGGAGAGAGAAGGCGGCGAGAGCCGTAATTTGTCTGAAATTAAGCCTTCTTCTAAAATCCAGAAAAGCGAACGTTTTGTATTTAGCAAGGATATTTTCCGCGGCTTTCATCGCCGCCGCGAAAAATAAGATAAAAATGCCGATAAGAAAACTGCCGTGCATGTTGGCCCAGAGAAAAAACAGAGGCGGAAGCCAGAAAAGAATCCGGCGGTTTCCGGTCCGGATGTAGCGCCAGATTATCAGCAGCAGCAGGACAATAAAAAGCAAAGCGATTTCCTGTATCCTTATTCCCAGGTGCGGCTGGGCGGCAAAAATACCGAAGAGCTGGAAAAACATAAGCAGGCCGGTCCTGGCCGCCGGAGGGGCGTTCGGCAGGGAGCGGTAGATGAAAATATTAAGGATGACCAGCGTAAGAATAATCAAAAGAGCAAAAAGTATGTTAAGCGCGATATATCCCCAGTGGTCATATACCCAATACATGGCCGCATTAGGAAGCCATTCATGATCGACCCATGTCCGGCCCTCCATGGTGTAGTCATAGTTTTCCGCGTGCGGTACCGACCTGGTTGCCAGAATATCTCGCCCTACCCGCAGGTGCCAGCCCAGGTCAGGATCGAGATAATTAAAAGAGTTAAACAATAAAAAAGAAAAAATCAGCAGGTAAAAAACAAGCCAGACAGTAAGGTCGTAATTTTTTTTGAATTTTTCGGAAAAGAAACGTAACATTTTAATTAACCGGGAAAACAACGGAAAAATCAATGATTTTTCGTAAATTAAATAAAGTATTTATTTTTTAGAATATTAGCTAATTTTTAGTTCAATGAGGGTATTTTAGAGTTTGACTTTTGCTTTAATTCTACCACAGAAACTTGTTTTTTGCCACAATATGTGTTAAAATAAAATTAAATGTTAATATCAAAATTATATTCGCTTGAGCGCGTGTTATCGAACAATGATTTTTGCCGGCGCTTTCGGTGAATTATCGAAGGAAGGAGGTGAGATATGAAAAAAATTTACATTACGGTTTTCATGCTCTCGCTTTTGGTTCCGGCCTTCATGATGATGCCGGTACACGCCCAGGATCTTGATTTGGGCACCAACTACGTGACCAACGAGATTAATTTCGCTACCGGCGATCCCAGGACCGCGGCTGTCAGTTTGGTAAAACTGATGATGACCTTTTTAGGCATTATCGCGGTCGTAATCATGCTTTTCGGCGGTTTCAAATGGATGACGGCGGCCGGCAACGAAGACAAGGTGGATGAGGCGAAGAAACTGATCGGCGCCGGTATTATCGGCCTGATTATTATTTTAGCGGCTTTCCTGATCGTCAACTTTGTCGTAACCAACGTCAGTAATGCTCTGGTCGGTTAAACGAATCTGAAGGACTTCAAATACCGAGTGTGGGTCCCCTGCGAATTCGAGGGATCCACCGC
>CAYVIA010000045.1:0-6972 GCA_964451485.1 uncultured Gammaproteobacteria bacterium | reverse complement strand
ATGCTTTACGGCGGCTTCCTCTGGATGACGGCGGCTGGCAACGAGGACAAGGTGGACCAGGCCAAGAAACTGATCGCGGCCGGTATTATCGGTTTGATTATTATTTTAGCCGCTTTCCTGATCGTCAATTTCGTGGTAACCAACGTCAGCAACGCCTTGAACTCATAATTTTCGTGGGTCCCTGGGAATTCGAGGGATCCACCACCCTGCGCGCAAAAACAGCGTTTTCACGCAGAGCGGTGGATACTCCAAGATTTTTATACATTCGATCGATGCCTTTAAAAGGTATTTGCAGGAAGGGGGTGAAATATGAAAAAACTTTTTATCGTTATTTTCGTTCTCTCCGTCCTTGCTCCGGCCTTGATGCTGGCCGCGCCGATGCAGGTGCACGCGCAGGGAATCGACTTGGGCACCAATTTCGTAACCAACGAAATCAATTTCGCTACCGGCGATCCCAGGACCGCGGCTATGAGCCTGGTTAAGCTTTTGATGACTTTCCTCGGTATTATCGCGGTCGTGATCATGCTTTACGGCGGCTTCCTCTGGATGACGGCGGCCGGCAACGAGGACAAGGTGGACCAGGCCAAGAAACTTATCATGGCGGCCGTTATCGGTTTGATCGTCATTCTTTCCGCGTATTTGATCATCAACTTCGTCGTGACTAACGTCAGTAATTCTCTTAACGCTTAATTCATTGCGATAATGAATCCTTTGGCCTTCCAAGGGATTCACCCGGTTAGAAAAGATGTTTTTGTGTTGCAGTATACTTTTTGAAATAATCGATGGGATGCAAACGAATTATATGGATAATCATGTTTTCTAACGGGGTGAACCGCCATGGACGGGACAGGATTCTCGTCCATGGCGGTGAAATTTAGCATTAAATGAACAGTAAGGAGGCAAAAAATTATGAACAAGTATAAAAAATCAGCCAAAAATTTATATTCGTCCGTTGTTTGTTTGGCGGCCGCGGCTTCGGCTTTAGCTATTGCCAAACCGGTCAAAGCCGTTGATTTGGGGATGAATTACGCGGGCAATTTAGGGCTGGCTACGGCTGATCCGCGGGACGCGGTTATCAGCTTAATTTCCCTGCTTATGACTTTCTTGGGCATTATCGCCATAGTGATAATCCTTTATGGCGGGTTTGTCTGGATGACGGCGGCCGGCTCAGAAGAGCGCGTAGGCAAGGCGAAAAAGATCATCGTCTCCGGTATTATCGGTTTGATCGTAATTTTGAGCTCCTGGCTGATCATCAATTTCGTGGAGAAGAACGTTTCCAATGCCTTAAATGCCTTAAACGGCTGATTTAAATGTAGGGACAGAACAATGTTCTGTCCCTACGGTCAATTATTATGCATTATGCGGTGGTTTTTCAACGCAGGATATTAATGTCGGCAATTTTTATATTGCTTTTTTTATGTTTGGCGCCGGTTTTAGTTCGTCCGGCACGGGCATCCGGTTTGGATGATGCCGTCAAGGGGCTTAATCAATCGGCCGGTCAGGCGTACGAAGGTTCTCCGTCCACGAAGGATCTTGAAACGGGAATAACGGACATCCCCTCGGCGGTAGGCACGATCGTGGGCGCGATCCTGGCGTTCGTGGGCGTGATATTTTTTATCTTAATGATTTACGGCGGTTTTACCTGGATGATGGCGCGCGGCAACGAACAGGAAGCGGCCAAGGCCAAGGATTTGATTGCCGCGGCAGTGATCGGACTGATAATCGTTCTCGCGGCCTATGCCCTTACCGCTTATATCGGCAAGGCGCTGACGGGGTAAGGCCGAATCTGAATAAAATTTAAGCCATTCATGAGTTTTAGCCGGGATTTATGCGCGGATTATACCGGGCCATATTAATAATTATTTTACTGTCGTCGCTGATTAGTATAGTAAATACTCCGTATGTTTCCGCCCAGACCGCCAGGGATCAGTTCAACTCCGGACTGCAAAAGACGGCGGGTGGAATGGGTTATAGCGAGGGGACGCCGGACGCGGCTCAGCGGACGATTAACCAGAGGGTCGGACGGATCATCCAGGGCGTTACCGCCGTCGTAGGCGTATTTTTCCTTATTCTTATGATTTACGGCGGTTTTACCTGGATGATGGCGCGCGGCAACGAGCAGGAAACGGTCAAGGCCAAGAATATCATTATTCATGCCATGATCGGCTTGATTGTCGTGCTGGCGGCTTTTGCTATTACGTCCCTGATGATGAATTTTTGGAACGAAACCGCTGACGTCGGTACCGGTGTTCACCCGTAAGCGGCAATGCCGCGTTTACATGTATGAAATTTATTGCCGGAAAAATAAATATTTTTTTATTGATTGTTTTTCTGTTCGCTTCCTTTTCTTTCGTGCCCGCCGCCGTGCATGCCGGCAACTTGCGCGATGCTTTCGGCGATAACCTCACGGACGTGGCGGGACCGGCCGGCGCAGGCTACCGGACGGATGCGGAGCCGGAAACGCTCGTGGGCACCGTCATCACCGTAATTTTATCTTTCCTGGGCGTGGTCTTCCTTGTTTTAATGATTTACGGCGGTTTTCTCTGGATGACGGCGCGGGGCAACGAGCAGCAGGTGGAGAAAGCCAAGAACCTGATTATCGCCGCTATTACGGGATTGATTATCGTTATGGCCGCTTATGCCATCAGTTATCTTCTGGTTAGCGAGTTGGGCAGTAAAACGCTTGAGGGCATCGAGAGCGCGCCGTAAAATTAAGCATTTTATGAAAAAAACCATTAAACGCATAGCGATTCTGGCCTGCATGCTGGGTATACTGATTTTTCCTTATTTCGTGTTTGCCGTCGGCAATGCCAAAGATATGCTCGAAAAGGTGGGCGAGGGCGCGGGGTATGCCGAATACGAAGGCGATTCGGTTTTCGATACTATGGCCGGCGGCATTGTCGGGGCGTTTTTGGGGCTCTTGGGGGTTATTTTCATTATTCTTATCATTTACGGCGGGTTTCTCTGGATGACTGCGGGCGGGGAAGAGGAAAGGATCACCAAGGCGAGAAGAACCATCAGCCGCTCTATTATCGGTTTGCTTATCCTGGCCAGTTCGTTCATGATCTGGCAATTCATCGCCAAGGCGTTGTTGGGAGTATAGGCGTAGATTGAGTTTAATTGAATTATTATTTATGAGGCATATCAAGACGAAAATTTTATCTTTTCTGGCGCTTAGTTTCCTGCTGGCGCATTCCGTCCGGGCCGGTCTTTTTCGGGATGACGTAGCCGAGAAGATCAAGGGAAGAGGAGATAGTTTCGGGGAGGGCGTGGGTTTCGCTTCCGAACAGACGCCGGGTAAGACCATCGCTTTCCTGATCGAGGCGTTTTTGGGACTCTTGGGCATTATCTTCATCATTATCATCATTGTGGCCGGGGTCAGGTGGATGATCGCGGGCGGGGATGAAGAGAAAGTCAGAAAATCGAGGTCTATGATCACGCGGTCGATTATCGGCCTGCTTATAGTCATCGCCGCTTACTCCATTACCTTTTTCGTCTTCAACCACCTGCCCATGGGGGATGCGGGACCAACTTAGTCAAAGATGCTCGCTTATGGTTTATTAAAAGGACGCTTTGAGCGTCTTTTTTCGATTGCAACATGGAACATGGAACATGGAACATGGAACAAAAAAGCCACCGGTGGGCCGGTGGCCAAGTTGGTTTTTTAGTTGTTGATTTCCACGAATCTTGATCTCCGGGTTACGATTTTGTGTAGCACCTTCGTCCCGTATGAGCCCGAACGTGGATTTACCCAATAAATCTTAAGATCGAGTCTGCCCAGTTTCACCCAAGCGCTGGTTCTGCTGTATTCGCCGGGAGACAGGACCGATCCTGCGAACAGTCCATCCAAGATTTCGACATTGTAGTCAGAGTTATTTCTTACTCTGACCAGCCTCATTTCGCCGTTAACGGCGGCGGGTGCGGGCGCAGACTGGGCGCCGCTGACAGCAGATCCGGGCTGCGCGCTTTGTGCCAGATAATAGGCCTCGGCCAGATCGTCGGCCACCGTGCCGGGGTCGTGGTTGGCAAACCCCTTTACCGATCTTTGGTAATTCACGATGGGCTTGCCGTTCGGTCCCACCCTGAACTCCACGTTGGAAGATTGATACGGGGGAGGGGTGAGCAGGGCGCACCCTCCAAACAAGATTACTACAACCAACGAAAACAAGTATTTCATGATTTCCTCCTTCTTTTTTTTGTTTTTGATAACCCCAATCATATGACATTAACATAAATTTTATAAAAAGTCAATAGCAGATTTAAAAATTGTATTAGCAGAAGAGAGGATGCACAAATCGGATCAGACGGGAAAAATCGGTCATAAATTGGCTTATTTTTCTTTGATATTAGCGAAAAAAAGCCGAATTTTATTGACTTTTCTCTTTTGATGTGCTAAGATGTAATTAGGAGTCAAGAAAATCCCTATCAGAAATGCTTCGGCATTGATAGGGATTTTATTATTTAAGGCATTGATATTCGGCAAATATGCGGGAAACAGGCGGAAAATATATTTTTTTTCACCTTAGGTTCATCAAAAAGATAATCATGCTTTTGGTGGTAATTTTTATTTTTGATTTCTTTTTCTTTCCTTGCCAGGCCATGGCCGCGAATGCGGAAAGCCCTGATATTAGCCGGGAAACGGCTACTGTACCCGCGGCCGATACGCCCGAAGTGATTGCCGAAGAAGCGCCCGCTCCCGCGGTTTATACCAATAATCTTCCGGAAAACGAGGAAATCGGCGTCAAATGGTCCGGTTATTATAAAATTACCGCTTATAATTCCGAAATCGGACAAACAGACAGTACGCCCTGCATTACCGCCAATGGGTTTAATGTCTGTGAACACGCGACGGAAGATACGATTGCCGCCAATTTTCTCAGGTTCGGTACTAAGGTTAAGATGCCGGAATTGTTCGGGAATCGCGTATTCGTGGTGCGCGATCGTATGAACGAGAGATACGGCGACCGAATCGATATTTGGATGGCCGATAAAGCCGATGCCCGGGCTTTCGGCGTTAAAGTGGCTCAAATAGAAATACTGGACACCGAGTATTAACGAAAATGCTTATTATGAGCCGATGAGAAAAGGCCCCGACTTAGGGGTTTTTGCTATATGGTAATATTTTTTTTTATGATATAATTTCTTAGAGTATTGGGTCTGATCGCCAAGTGGTAAGGCAAGAGTCTGCAACCCCGCCACTTCTGCGGTCCAGTAGCCAAGTGGTTAAGGCAACGGTCTGCAAAACCGTTATCACCGGTTCAAATCCGGTCTGGACCTCTAAGAAGTGGCGGGGCGATTCCCGCTCAGACCTTATAAATAGAGCAAAGTCTAAAATAATATGGACTTTGCTTTTTAAATTGTGGATAACTGTTAATTTTGTGGATAACTTTTTAATTTTTTGTCTATGTGATTGTGGACAATAAACAAGACGTACCTGACAGTTGATTTTTATTTTTATTTATTAAGCTAATATTGTGATATTTTTAATTTTTTGACCAATATTGACCAAATTTAATTTATATGGTATATTAAGAATAGATAAACCCCGTTAAATAATATATACTTTTTGTCAAAAGCGCTGGGCAATAAGTGAAAATTGGCACAAATCACCAATTTTATTAAAAGCTTTATTTTACGGGGTAAATGCATTTTAAAAACAAAGAAAAATTTACCGAAAAAACAAATTTGGGTAAAATTTCCTGTTTTCTACTAATCATCAGGTTAGCTCTGGCATAACCAAATATTAGTTCTGTCCTTCCACGAATTACTATTAACCGTAGTAATTGGCGCAAGGGCAGAACAAAAAACAAAAATAAAACAAAGGTAGGTCTTGATATAAAAAAATGATTGAGATTTACCGCTTGATAGGTAGAAAACCGCTTTTAAAGCCAGAAAAAAGCATCAAAAAACCCCAAGGATTAAGGGATTTTCTTGATCATCTGCGGATGAAAAAGAAACAAATCTTAGGGCTTGGAGGTCAACATAAGGCTCATCTATTAATATATAAAGAAGGGGCCTGTTGGCCTCCTTCTTTTTTTGTGAAAATCGTTCATTCAACTTGCCAAAACCAAAATAATAATTTATAATTTAATTATTGAAAATAAGCACAGGCAAAAAATTTTCCTTTTATTATAAGGGATGTTTTTGTTTAGATGTATCATAAAAATATGTTCGGATTAAAGAAAAAAAATCAAGTAAACACACAGGTATCCGAGGATAATGATCTTGATGATGAGACTATAAAGAAAATAAAAAAAGATCTTTTGGCCAGAAAGCAGGAAATCGAGAATGATATGAAGGATTTGACGACGGCCGGCGACAAGGAAGAAGGAGGCGCGCAGAAAGTCAAGTTTCCTGATTACGGGGACAAAGCTGATGAGAATGCCCAGGAGATCGGAGAGTATTCCACTAACATCGCTACGGAAAAGGTTTTGGAGAGTTCTTTGCGCGATATCAATAACGCGTTGGCCAGAATCGAGGCCGGCACTTACGGAATTTGCAAGTATTGCCATAAAAAGATCGGTAAAAAGCGGATGCTGGCGCGGCCGGTGGCCAGCGCCTGCGTGGAGTGCAAAACCCGGCTGCAGAATTCCGTTTAAAAGAGCGTATGGTTTTAAAATCTAAAACCGGAACGGCGGCTTTTTTTATTGTTTTGGCCGTTCTTTTTTTATTGTCGGACAGAATATTTAAAGGCGTGGCGCTGCTCGCCAGTCATGGCGGCTTCGATATAGTCGGCCGTATTTTTCGTTTCCAGTTCGCGCGCAATTACGGCATCGCTTTTTCTATTCCCTTGGGTGGGATGATACTGAATTTTTTCGTGTTCGTAATAATCTGTGCGTTGATTTATTGGACAGTCGATGCCTTAAGGAAGAAAAGCGCGTCCATAACGATAGTCGGCTCTTTGCTTTTAATTATCGCCGGTGCCTTGAGCAATTTTTTTGACCGCGCCTATTACGGCTATGTCATCGATTA
>CAYVIA010000044.1:5706-9426 GCA_964451485.1 uncultured Gammaproteobacteria bacterium | reverse complement strand
GTTAGGCGAAATAAATATGAAAAATAGATTTACTGAAATATATCAAAATAATACTTGGTTCAAGGGATCTGGATCTGGATCATCACCAACCAATACAATTTTGTATCGTAAATTTTTACATGATTATATTGTTAAAAATGATATTGAGAGCGTAATTGATTTGGGTTGTGGTGATTGGAAGTTTTCAAAATTAATAAACTGGAAGAATATTAAATATCTTGGTTTAGATGTTGTTGATGTTGTTATAAAAGCTAACAAAGACAACTATAAGACAAATACAATAAAATTCAAATGTGTAGATATACAAAAATTTCCACTCCCAAAAGCTGACCTTGTTATAATAAAAGATGTTTTTCAGCATTGGCCCAATAAAACCATCAAAACCTTTTTGCCAAAACTATCTGGATATAAACATATTCTTATAACAGACACCTGCGAAGGTAAAAATCTAAACCAAGATATTTCAGAAGGAGAGATGCGACCCATTTCCCTAGATCGAGAACCTTTTGATTTCAAAGTAGAAAAAATTTTCCAGTATAAATCATATCGTCCGGTTAAAAAAATTTACGAAACAAAATGTGTTAATAAAATCTATTTTTAATATTTAGTGTTTTGAACACGGCGAAAATTTGATTTTTTTATTAATCAAAAAGTAGAAATATTGTGTTTTCTTCGTTACGCATTCGCTTCACTACGAAAACAAACTATATGAATCAAAAAATTGCATACCTCACTATTGATGACGGTCCAACTGCAGACATGAAAGAAAAAATAGACTTTTTAGATTCAAAAGGAATCAAGGCTATTTGGTTTTGTCAGGGAAATAAACTGGAAAAATTTCCAGACCCGACAATTTATGCAATTAAGAGAGGTCATATTATTGGAAATCATAGCTACAATCATCCTGATTTTTCAGAAATAAATTTAGATGAAGCAAGAAGTCAGATTGAAAAAACTGACAAAATCATTGATAGTCTTTATTCGCGGGCAAGCATCTCTAGACCGAATAAAGTATTTAGATTTCCTGGTTTGAATAATGGAAGTAGAGATGAATATGAAAAAACCGATTGGAACAATAAACATGTCAAAGCTATTCAAAAAATCCTGGTTGAATTGGGATATAAACAGCCGGGGTTTGAAAATATTAATTACGCATGGTACAAAAAAGCAGGTTTTGACAAATGCGCAAATATTGATTGTTCCTATGACTCATTTGATTATTGCTTAGAAAAAGAAGAAAAGCTTTTCGGCTATCATGATCTGCCAACAATTTTGGCAAGAATTGACGAAGATGTGCCAGAGCGCGGAAGAGGTTTAAATAATCCTGATTCCAATGAGATAATAATGATGCACGCCTGGATTCCAGTTGACGCATTCAAGGCATTGATTAACAAAATACTTGATAAAAACATTGAATTTAAATTACCTTCTTGAAATAATAAAAATTATGAATAAGGCGGACAAACCAACTAAAATCGCGATTTTCCAAAAAAATGAATGGTGGTTTTCAGTTTCTGACATAATAGAAGTCCTGACTGACAGCACATAACGCCGGATAAAAAATTTACATCGCCCAACACCGCGATAAGCGGTTCGGCCATCGGCTCGGGCCTTACCGATTATTACAGGCAAAAACCATAAAAAACGCTCCGGCATCAAGCCGAAGCATTTTTGTAACCAAAATAATAATGTCCTATAACGCTCTCTTGGTGATCTTATCTCTGGCTTCTTCGATAAATTCTTTCTTGCCGATATTCCTCACCTTATCACTCCCCCGGTCGCGCACCGCCAGCTCGCTTGATTCCATCTCTTTATCGCCGATCACCAGGACATAAGGTATTTTTTCTCCCGCGGCCTTGCGAATCTTGTTGCCAACCGTTTCGTTCGCGTCATCGACCTCCGCGCGCATGCCGCTCTCGGATAACTCCGCAGCTAATTCGTGGCAATAATCGATATGCCCCGAACCCACCGAGATCACTTTTACCTGTACGGGGGAAAGCCAGACCGGAAAAGCGCCGGCGAAATGTTCGATCAGGATGCCGAAAAACCTTTCCACCGCGCCGTAAACCACGCGATGGAGCATTACCGGAGCGTGCTCCTGGCCGTCTTTGCCCGTATAGGCGAGCGCGAACTTTTCCGGCATGGCGAAATCGAGCTGGATAGTGCCGCACTGCCAGGTGCGGCCCAGCGCGTCCTTAACATGGAAATCGATCTTCGGACCGTAAAAAGCGCCGTCTCCGGGATTAAGCTGATAATCACGGCCCATCTCCCCAAGCGCTTCCTTAAGCGCTTTTTCCGCCGTCTCCCACATCTCGTCACTACCGGTGGATTTCTCCGGTCGCGTGGAAAGTTCGACATGGTATTCCAGACCGAAGGTTTTATATACCCGCTCGATCAGATTGGCAACCTTGATCACCTCCTCTTTGATCTGCTTTTTTTCGCAATAAATATGCGCGTCATCCTGATGGAACGAACGGACGCGAAAGAGGCCGTTTAGGACCCCGGATAACTCATGCCGGTGCACCAGCCCGATTTCCGCCATCTTTAAAGGCAGTTCCCGATAACTGTGCATGGCCGATTTATAAACGAGAATGCCGCCGGGGCAATTCATCGGTTTAACCGCGTAATCCTCTTCATCGATCTTAGTGAAATACATATTCTCCTTATAATGATCCCAATGTCCGCTTTGCTCCCAAAGTTTTCTTTTAAGGATGATCGGCGTCTTGGTCTCGAGGTATCCTTCGCGGTCGTGCTCCTCTTTCCAGTATCGCATCAGTTCCTGCCAGATGATCATGCCACGGGGGTGGAAAAACGGGAAGCCGGGTCCTTCTTCGTGCATGGAAAAAATCCCGAGTTCGCGTCCCAGTTTTACGTGATTCCTTTTTCCCGCCTCCAAAAGCATGGCCAGATGCGCGTCCAACTCCTCCTTCGTACCGAAAGCCAGGCCGTAGATACGGGTAAGCATCTTATTCTTCTCGTCCCCGCGCCAATAAGCGCCGGCCAGTTTCGTCAGTTTGAACGCACCGGCTTTGACCTTGCCTGCCGATTCCACGTGCGGTCCGCGGCACAAGTCCTCGAATTTACCGAGGCGATAAAAACTTACTTTCTTCTCCCCCTCTTTCTTCAAGTCCTCGATCAACTCTGCCTTGTAAATCTGGCCGGCCTTCCTCTCCCCGGCCAGCGCCTCGTCAATATCCATCTCGAATCGCTCGAATTTTAAATTCTGCTTGATAATGTGTTTCATCTTTTTCTCGATTCTGGCCAGGTCTTCCTCCCCCACCTTTTCCTCGCCGAAATCGAAGTCATAATAAAAACCGCCTTCAATCGCCGGACCGATGGCGAATTTAACGTCCGGCCAAAGCTCTTTGACCGCCGCCGCCATCACGTGCGAGCATGAATGGCGCAGCATCTCTAAATCTTCTTTTTTCATATTTTTTCTTAAATCTTAATTCCTAAATCTATAATTTAAAAACCTCGTTCCAACATCACAAATTATTATGATACTAGAACGAGGTTTTTACCCCGCGGTTCCATCTAGTTTATCCGCCGACTGGCAGATCACTCAATTTCTTTGCGGCTTAGTCCCGGTAAATCCAGAAACCCGAATTATTCGGGTCCGCGGTTGGTAGCCGCGGCAATCGCCGCT
This sequence comes from uncultured Gammaproteobacteria bacterium, assembly GCA_964451485.1. GTDB lineage: Bacteria > Patescibacteriota > Patescibacteriia > Patescibacteriales > UBA12075 > CAYVIA01. The sequence goes on along the minus strand of CAYVIA010000044.1, from coordinate 5,780 downwards.
TAGGACAGAACGATGTTCTGTCCCTGCAATTTACGATAAATCAACTATATATCATGCCAAAATATTTGTCAAAT
>CAYVIA010000044.1:0-5606 GCA_964451485.1 uncultured Gammaproteobacteria bacterium | reverse complement strand
ATTTTTACTTCTTGACGATAATTTCAACCCGATCCGCCAGACGCGGTACTTTTTTAATGAAAGACGGGAAGAATTTCACCTCGAAACCGGCAATCTCGGGCAATCCGGAAAGATACGCGTCCAGCTGTCCTTCGTTCAGACCCAGAATCTTGTTCTTCTCCACGATCTCGTAATTTTCCTTCAAAGTCACTTTGCCGTCGAAATTGGCGTTAACGGCGGCCACGCCATCGCTGGCATTATAGTTGCTCAGGGAATAAATAATGTTTTTATCGTCGAAACTGATCAGCTCCTTATTGTCGGGCAAAGATGAAACGAATTTCTGTTTCGCCAGCGCGCTTGCCTGTTTATCGTTGAAAGCCACCACCGTTACTTCCGCCTCCATGGAAGCGTCGAACGTATCCTTGTAGTCCCCCGCCTTGGCGTTCACCTTGCTTTTAATTGTATCCTCGTCGATATCGTAAATGATCCGGCTGTAATCCTTATAACTCTCATTAATCTCGCTTTTCGCCTTGTCCAAAAGGTCTTTCTTAAGGTCGCGTATACTGTTATCGATATCATCCTGGGTAACATGCAATTTTACTTTCTGCTTATAGACGATCGGGGCGGAATTCTCCGCGTAAATCTTATCCTGCAAACCGGCCCACAACCCGGGAATGGTGAATCTTGTCGGGCCGAGCGCCATGTCCTGCCCGGGCTTATCCGCGTATACTTCGACCTCGACCGATCCGCCGGCAGGCACATTCACCGTATTCTTTATCCTGAATAATTTTTGATCCGGGGAAAGAAGCCGCGTAGTCGCCACTAACGGCTGGTTCTTGGTGTAGTTATTGTAGATCGTCACCTTTCCCGCCACTTCCTCGCCTATTACCTCCGTGCCGCTCGAATCGTATGTCTTGGTATCGTTGATACTGACCAATTTCACCGCCCCCTGGATAGAATTCTTATCCGCCCGCTGGTCATTCCCGCTGTCGTAAATATCGATGATCATATTGTTGCTTATCCGCTCCTGATTCGGTATCAGCGTGATAGTAACCCTGGTAAAGGAAAAGTAAAAAATGGCAGCCAGCAAGACAACCGTCAAGGATACGAAAATCAACGCTATTTTACGGTATAGCCGAATCGACCGCCCCGCTCGCGTCTTAGTGTCCGTAAATTCGGTTTCCTTTTTCTCCCTTTCCTGGCTGACGGCGGTCGTTACCACCTCCCTGACACGTTCGCCTTTTTTCGACAAAATATCATCTTCCTCGCCCTGATAAATATCGGCCAGGGGTGAGGCGCCGGCGGAAGAAGCAGAAGGGACATATTCTTCTCCGCTGAATTGTTTTATCTCTTCCTGCACCTGCTCTTTTTTCTTTCCCGCCAGGTTAACATCCACGTTATCCACATCTTCCGGATTCGGATGTTCAAGTGAAATTTTCCGCTTCAGACCAGATTTGGCCGCCTGCGCCGGTTCGGCTTTCATCGCTCGCGTTTCCTTGTCCTTGCCTATCTTTTTTACCGCGATGACCGACCGCCGGGAAGGAGTCGCTGGTTCCTGATTTCCGGCAACAGCAGCAACAGCTTCCGGTTGCTCCGGTTTTACGTCTTTCTTTACGTCTTTCTTTGCCGATTTTACCGATTTTGCCGGCCTTTTTACGCTCGTTGCCACTTTCTTTTTTTTGGACGCAACCCTGGTTTTAACGGTTTTTTTCGTTTTTTTATCGGTCGTTTTTCTTTTTCTTGTAGGTTTTTTCACCTTGTTTTCAGCGTTTTCGGCTTTTGCCTTGCTCGTCTTTTTTATCGTGGCCATATGATTGAGATTCTATAATTTATTAACATTTGATGATAGTTGGATTAATGCGATTCCTCATACCATTACTATAACAAATTTACATATTTTTGTCCAATATATTTTTATCCAATATAAAAAACGCACCTTATGCGCTTTGATTAATTTACCCTATTAATTACTTTTTACACCTACTGTCAAAATATAATCAATATTCCACCCGCAACGCGTCCCCAAACTCTTTTCTGATCCCATTTACCAGCGTAGCGGAATAATTGACACGATATTCCGTGGCAACCAAACTGACCTCCCCATTCTGGCGGACGGCGAAAACCACCCGGCTGTGTCCGGCATATTCGGAAAAAATCTCTTTCAGCTTATCAAGATCGATACCGTTACCGTTGCCGTCAAAAAATATCTTTACCGGCCTGTCACTTCTGGCGGCCGGCGCGTAATTCCGGCCGCCTCGCGCATACGCGCCATTGCCGTTACTATGACCGTTGCCCCTGCCGTTGCCGTTGGCGACATTCATTTTTTTAAGCTCCGCCACGGCCTGCTCGGCGTTATCCGGAGTCAACTGGATCGCTTTATTGGCGAGCAATTTCACCTCCTGGTCCTTATCCGATAATTTTCCCTGGCACATCACGGCCCTGCCCTCCTGCCACAGTGTGGCGGTTTCCTTATACAGGCGGGGGAAAACCAAAATTTCTATATTAGCGGCCGTGTCCTCGATCTTGACGAAAAGCATGGACTCGTTGGTGCGGGTAACGATCTTTTTTACCTTGGTGATAATGCCGGCGACGTTAACCTGGCTGCTGTCCAGGGAATTCCGCAAATCGATCAAAGGCACGGTAACGGCAGCGAGACGGTCCTTATAATCCGTAAACGGGTGCTCCGTAATATAAAGTCCCAGGAGCTCTTTTTCCCAGGCAAGCTTGTCCTGGCGGCCGGCCGCGGGGGCGGAGTCAAGCTTTACCCTGGTATCGAGATTGACGTGCGGCGCGTCGGCGAATAAACTTACCTGGCCGCTGCTTTTCGCTTTAACCGACTCTTTATTGTAATTGATCAGATTATTGACATTAAAGAGGAGCTGTCCCCTTTCGCCGAACTGGTCGAGAGAACCGCTTTTGATCAAACTCTCAAGCGACTTTTTGTTCAAATCCTTATCGGTAACGCGCTCCAACAAGTCGCTCAAGTCCTTGAAAGGCCCGTTATTTTTTCTCTCCGTGATCAGCACTTCGGCGATATGCTCGCCGATATTTTTAATGGCCTTAAGTCCGAAACGTATAGTATCGAGCTTTTCGCTTGCGCTCACGGCCTCGTTCTTTTCCGTACCCGAAGTAACGACGGTGAAGGACTCGAACGACTGGTTGATATCGGGACTGGTAACCTCGATACCCATCCTCTGACATTCCTCGATTTCCACGGAGATCCTGTCCGTATTCTGCTGGTCGGCTATCAGGAGGGCGGCCATGAATTCGGTCGGCCAATGGGTTTTTAAATAAGCCGTCTGGTAGCCGACCAAGGCGTAACAGGCGGCATGGGACCGGTTAAAGCCATAACCGGCGAACGGTTCGATAAAAGAGAATATCCTCTCTGCCAGCTTTTTATCGACCTGATTGCCTACGCAGCCGCTGATAAATTTCTCTTTCTGCTCAGCCAGTAATTTCGGAATCTTTTTTCCCACCGCCTTGCGCAATACGTCCGCTTCGGCCATGGTAAATCCGGCCAGGTCGCGCGCCATCTGCATCACCTGTTCCTGGTAAATGGCCACGCCGTAGGTCCTGGCCAGAACCGGCTCAAGCTTGGGGTGGAGATAATTCGGCTTCTTTTTGCCGTGTTTGCCCGCGATATAGTCGGGAATCCACTCGATCGGTCCGGGACGATAAAGGGCCACCATGGCGATAATATCCTCGAAAGTAGTCGGCTTCAGCTCCTTCAGGTATCTTTTCATGCCGCTCGACTCGAACTGGAAGACGCCGGTCGTTTCTCCGTCCTGGAATAATTTATATGTCCGCTTGTCGTCCAGCGGTATCTTATCGATATCGACGGCAAGGCCGCGGGTATTTTTTATGATCTTGACGGCGGTTTCGATGACAGTCAGGTTCTTAAGGCCCAGAAAATCCATTTTCAAAAGCCCCAGATCCTCGATCGGATGCAGGGAATACTGGGAAACGATCGTACGGTCGGAGGAAGAGGCGAATTGTACCGGTACGTTTTCCATTAACGGATCCTTAGTGATAAGCACGCCGCAGGCATGGGTAGAGGCGTGCCGGGCCACGCCTTCGAGGCGCCGGGCATGATCGATAATCTTTTTCGCCGCTTCCTCGTTGGTATAAATTTCATTAAGCTCGTCCACGACTTTAAGGGATTTATCGAGGGAAGAAAACATGGGAATCATCTTTGCCAGCTTATCGCAGTAATCGTATTGGTAGCCGAGCACCCGGCCTACGTCCCTGACGGCCGCTCGCGCCGCCATGGTGCCGAAAGTTATTATCTGCGCCACATGATCGTCGCCGTATTTGTTCTCCACGTATTTTATCACTTCATCCCGTCTGGTGTCGGCGAAATCAAGATCGATATCAGGCATGGACACGCGGTCCGGATTAAGGAATCTTTCGAAAAGAAGGTCGTATTGCAGGGGGTCGATATTAGTGATACCCGTAAGATAACAGACGAGCGAACCGGCGGCGCTTCCCCTTCCGGGCCCGACGACAATGCCGTTATCTTTGGCCCAACTGACAAAATCGGCCACGATCAGGAAGTAGGAAGGCCAGCCCATCTTGGCGATGACCGACAACTCGTAATCCATCCTTTCCTTGATGGCGGTATCGGCCTTCCCGTAATCCGCTCCGAATCTCCTGACCAGGCCTTCTTCGCACAATTTCCGCAAGTAGCTGTTACCGTCAAAACCGGCGGGCACCTCGAAGTGCGGAAGCTGGATCTTCCCCAGCTCGATTTTAAGATCGCACATGTCGGCGATCTTTTGCGTGTTCTCGACCGCCTCCGGCGTATCCCGGAAGGCCTCGGCCATATCCCGGCTCGAACGGATGGAATAGTCCTCGCCCGTCATGTTCATGCGGTCATAGTCGTCTTTCTTTTTCTTGTTCTGCAGGCAAAGCAGGATATCCTGGGCTTCGTCATCTTCCTTTTTAAGGTAATGCGAGTCGTTGGTGGCAACCAGGGGGACGCCGAGTTCGCGGGAAAATTTTATCAAAGCTTTGTTGATTTCAGCCTGGCCTTCAAGGTGGGGGTGATCCTGGATCTCCAGGTAAAAATTTCCCCGGCCGAATAGCGCGTCATATTCGAGGATACGGCTGCGCGCCCGGTCGAGTTTTCCCGCGCTGATCAGCCGGGGAATCTCGCCGGCCATGCAGGCGGTGGCCGCGATCAGACCGTGCTTATATTTCGAAAGGATTTCCCAGTCAATCCTCGGTTTATAATAAAAACCCTCCAGGTGAGCCAGAGTGGTAAGTTTAACCAAATTTTTATAACCTTCAAGATTTTTCGCCAAAAGCAGAAGATGATAATTCTTTTTTTCATCCTCTCGGGTAACTTTGTTGAAGCGGGAACCGGGCGCGAGATACGCCTCCACGCCCACGATCGGCTTGATCCCGGCCTTAGAGGCTTTCTGGTAAAATTCGATCACGCCGTACATCACCCCATGGTCGGTAATAGCCACGGCCTCGGCCCCGTCGGCCTTAACGGCGGCGATCAGCTCATCGATCTTGGTCAATCCGTCCAAGAGAGAATAATGGGTATGGACATGAAGATGCACGAATTTTTTTTTCATAAGGCAAAGATGAAGAAAAATAAGCAAAAAACAGGCCTCTCTTGT
>CAYVIA010000043.1:7099-9462 GCA_964451485.1 uncultured Gammaproteobacteria bacterium | reverse complement strand
CTAAATATCGTGGCCGGGAGCAAAGAGTTGTCTGGCGCCATCAAACGCGTTTATGAAGCGGCGAATACCGTTCAATATAAAGATAAGGTCTGTCGCTCCGATATCGGCCGAACCTGATATAAATCATGAAAAATTTTACGCGGGTCTCGCATTGAGCCCGCTTTTTTTCTTGTAAAAATCGTGCTAAAATATAATTATCGGGACTTGCGCGTTTATACGTTAAACCAAAAAAACGCCGGCTGGCGAACAATCACGTCAGTCCTAATATGTTAATGCTGGCTTCAGACATTTCCCAGATCAGCCGCGTAGGCAAAACCACGGCCAAACGGCTCAAAAACATAGGCATCAACACTGCCCATGATCTTTTGTATTACTTTCCTTTTCGCTACGAGGATTTCCGCTCCGTTACGCCCATCGGCGATCTTATCCCGGACACCAGTGCCAACATCGTCGGGCAAATCGAACTCATAGGCAACCGCCGCAGTTTCCGCCGGCGCATGTACGTTACGGAGGCCATTATCTCCGATAATTCCGGCCGGATCAAGGTTGTCTGGTTCAACCAGCCCTTTATCGCCAAAAATCTGCGGACAGGTGATACGGTATCGCTTGCCGGCAAGGCGGAAGGAGACGGATACGGCGTAATCATGAAGTCGCCGGTTTATGAAAAAATAATTTCGGGTCAGACAGTCCACACGCAAGGGCTTGTCCCTGACTATCATTTAACATCTAATATTACACAAAAACAAATCAGATTCCTGATCAAACAGGTTCTGCCGTTATCCCGCGCTTTAACCGACTGGCTGCCGAAGGAAATACTGCGGTCGCAAAAATTACTTGCCCTTAACCGGGCCATCGAACTTATTCACTTCCCTGAGAATTTCGATGAGGTCGAGGCGGCTCGCAGGCGCCTGGCCTTCGACGAACTTTTTCTTTTGCAACTACAATCGCAAATCGCCAAAAGAGAGCTTGCCGGCTACCGGGCCGAGGCCGTTTCTTTCGACGAGAAAAACACGAAAAAATTCGTCGCCTCCCTGCCCTTTGAACTCACAGACGCGCAAAAAAAAGCGGGCTGGGAAATTATCCAGGATCTGGAGAAAACCACGCCCGCCTCCCGCCTCCTCGAAGGAGACGTAGGCAGCGGCAAAACCGTAGTGGCGGTGCTCGCCATGCTCAATGTCGCCCTTGATGAAAAACAGTCGGTCCTGATGGTCCCGACCGAAATTCTCGCCCAACAGCACTTCGAGAGTATTTCGAAATTACTGGCAGATTTCAACATGAAAATCGGCCTGGTTACTGCCAGCCGCAAAAAAATTAATTATCAACCGAAGATTAAAGATGAAAAAAGGGGGAAAAATAAAAAATCCCATGATTCATCATTCATAATTCATAATTCGCAAATTATCATCGGCACGCATGCGTTAATCCAGGAAAATATACAATTCAACAATCTGGCTCTGGCCATCATCGATGAACAGCACCGCTTCGGAGTCGAGCAAAGGAAGTCATTAATCGAAAAATCGGCTAACGCAAATCGAAAATCGCAAATCGAAAATAGAAAATTTCAAATGCCTCATCTTCTGTCCATGACCGCCACGCCTATCCCCCGCTCCCTGGCCCTGGCTCTCTACGGCGATCTCGATCTCTCCGTCATCCGGGAGATGCCGAAAGGACGAAAAAAAATATGGACGCGGGTGGTACCGGAAGAAAAACGGCAGGACGCCTATAATTTTATAAAAAAACAAGTCAGGGAAGGGCGGCAGGTTTTCGTTATCTGTCCACTGATCGATATTTCCGATAAACTCGGGGTAAAATCGGCCAAACAGGAATTCGAGAAGCTCGATAAAACGATCTTCCCCGAAATTCCTATCGGCCTTTTGCACGGACGTATGAAAACGAAAGAAAAAGAGGAGGTCATGCGCGACTTTTTGGAGCAAAAAACGAAAATCCTGGTTTCGACGTCGGTGATCGAAGTCGGGGTGGACGTCCCCAACGCCACCATTATGATGATTGAGGGAGCGGACCGGTTCGGTCTGGCCCAGCTTCACCAGTTCCGCGGCCGCGTGGGACGCGGTGAGCACCAGTCGTATTGTTTTCTTTTTACGGACAGTGAGTCGGAAAAAACCCTGCGACGCCTTAAGGCAATGGAAACCCACGACGACGGCTTCTTGCTCGCCAAAATTGACCTTAAATTCCGCGGCCCGGGCGAGATTTACGGCACGGCGCAAAAGGGCTTTCCCCGTTTCAGGGCCGCTTCCCTGTTCGACTACGGCCTGATGAAAAGCGCCCGCGACGAAGCCGCCCGCCTGATCGAACGCGACCCGCAACTGGATAAATTCCCCGAAATAAAAAAACGGCTCGACGCC
>CAYVIA010000043.1:0-6999 GCA_964451485.1 uncultured Gammaproteobacteria bacterium | reverse complement strand
GCGTAATCCACGCCCACGCGCGCGGCCCGCGCGATCTTGGGCGGTTTTTGCCCCCGCTCACGGCTTTCTATCCAAAGGCCGTGTTTTTTTACATAAATCGGCAGGCCGTTAAATGATTTATCTATTCCTAAATACTTCGTCAATTTAGCAGGGCCATTGGTTGGTAATTTATTATTCGCGCTCCCTGTTACATGCTTCATGTCGCATATTGCATGTTTCGTGTTTCGTGTTTCATGGCTTTCCACCGCCCGGATTAATACCGCTGCCGGATAATCCTTCGCGCCCGTCACGATATTGAGCATATAATGCATGCCGTAAGTAAAATAAACGTAAATTATCCCCGGCTTGCCGAACATCACGCCGTTTCTCTCCGTCCTTCCTTTGCTCGCGTGGCTCGCCAGATCCCGCGGACCGTCATAGGCCTCGGTCTCGACGATCTTAAAACGGCCGAAAGGAGCCGAGCTCCCCGCGGGGAGCTCGGCTCCTTTCGGCCCGCGCACCAAAAAACAACCCAGTAAATCCTGGGCCGCTTGCAACGTCGATCGATTGTAAAATTTTTGCGGTAAAAGCATCGTTACGTGCTCTATGTTACGTGTTATGTGTTACGCACTCAATCACCTCGCCCAAATTCTTTACCTTCTCTATTTTAAGTCCTCCTGCGGCCACGACCATATTCGGTACTATCGCCTTTATAAATCCCAGCTTCTCCGCTTCGGCCAAACGTTCCTTGAGTTTGCTCACGTTGCGCACCTCGCCTCCCAGGCCCACCTCCCCGAGCACGATGGTTTTGCGGTCGATCACCTGATTCAAAAGCGAGGAAGTAATTGCCAGGCAGACGGCCAGGTCAAGGCCCGGATCGCTCGCGCGCAGGCCGCCCACGATATTCAAAATAATATCCTGGTTGGTAAGATTGACCTTGACCCGCTTAGTCAGTACCGCCGCCAGAACCTGCAGGCGGTTGGAGTCGAAGCCGGAGGCCTTCCTTTGCGGATAACCGAACACGGTCTTCGTTACCAGCGCCTGGATCTCCACTAAAAAGGGCCTGGTGCCCTCCATTATACAGCTGATGACCGAACCCGTTATTTTCTGCTCCGAGGTTTCGAGAAAAATAGCCGCCGGATTTTTTATCTCTTTGAAGCCCGCGCCGGTCATTTCGAAAACCCCCAGTTCGTTGACCGAACCGAAACGGTTTTTGGTAGCGCGCAGAATGCGGTAATTATGCCTCGCCTCGGTTTCCAGATAAATTACCGTATCGACGATATGCTCAAGCGCCTTGGGTCCGGCTACGCTGCCGTCTTTGGTAATATGTCCGACCAGGATAAAAACGATATCCTTCCTTTTAGCTATTTCCAATAATTTAACGGTGCATGCCCTGATCTGATTCAAACCGCCGGCCTCGGCTTCTATCTCCCGGGAATAAACCGTTTGGATCGAATCGATGACTACCAGCGCCGGCCCGATATTATCCACGGCGCTGGCGATCTTCTCCGCGTTCGTTTCGGTGATAAGGGCGATCTTGCCGGTATCGCAATGGAGCCGGTCCAGCCGCGTTTTTACCTGAGAGGGCGACTCTTCGCCGCTCACGTAAATCACCCCTCCCTCTCTCCCGCCCGCTTTGGCCACCGCGTCCATCACCTGGGCGACGATGGTGGATTTACCGATTCCCGGTTCGCCCGAAAGAAGGATCAGGGAACCGGGCACGAAACCGCCGCCCAATACCCGGTCGAATTCACCGATCCCGGTTTTAAGCCGGGCGGACGCGTGCGCGTCAATCCGCGAAAAATCGACGACCTCGGCCGGAGGCGCCGCAGCCGGCTTTTCCCTGGCGCCCGCCTCACTGTCAACCACCCGCTTAGAGAGCGTGCCCCAACCGCCGCATTCCGAACAACGCCCGTTCCATTTCGGGAACTGGGCGTCGCACTTCGAACAAACGTACATGATAGATGATTTTGACATAAACTCGGCTCGTTAATCACCGCCTGCCCCTCCCCCGGCATCCTCGTCAATACGACACACTTCTTCGGCATTACGCCTATACTTAAAACAATACGTACTTCACCCCTCCCGCGGGGAGAGGAATCTTATCACTTTTTGGCCTTTTCCAATTCGCTCTCCACCATCGCCTCCAAATCGTCATAACTCGCCTGCCCCATCACTTCCCGATCATTGATGAAGATAAAAGGCACGCCGACGATATCGAGGGCCTGAGCCTCGGCAATATTATCGTCAACCGCGTTTTTCGTTTCCTTGCTATCGAGACAGCCGGTAAAGTCATCTATGTTAAATTCCAGCAACCCGGCAATCTCAAGATATTTATCCCTGCTCAAATCGCCATTGTTATCGAAAAGCATGTCGTGAAATGGCCAAAAACCGCCCTGTCTTTGGGCGCATCTGGCCGCCAAGGCCGCGGTATATGACGGGGAGTTCTCGTCCGTTTCCGGATAGTCTTTCCAAATCAACTTAACGTCGTATTTATGATTCTGCAATAAACGCTTTACTACCTGCTCCTCGTAATAACAATACTCGCAGGCGAAATCGGAATATTCGACTATCACCACCGACGCGTCTTCATAACCCATGTTCGGATCATTGGCGCTAATAATCGGCCCCGACAAAATTTCATTAAGATTGGGGTTGTTGGTAATCAGAGGGTCGCCTGACTGCCAATTCTTATTGAAAAAATACCTGTCTTCGGTTTTTGCCGGCGTCGACACTGCATAATAATACCTCCCCCTTGTTAAAAAAATATATAAGACACCGAAAACGGCAAGGCAGGTCAGGGAGAAGATGACGAATAGCTTTGTATTAAATTGTGATTTATTGCGCATAATTTCCTGGTTTCTTAATTAGCCGGCAGGCAGGTTTTCCCAATTTCAATCGTTTTTATTGCCATACCGCGCTGTCCACTTTCCAGCTGCCGTTCTCCCTGATTAAACTCACTAAAACACCCTGGTCGAAAACATTGGAAGTATTCAGGATAGAGCCGGTCGCCTCCCTCCTTCTCGTTTGTACCAAAATAGACGCCTGTCCCGTATCATCGTCCATGTCTTTCACTTCCTGCGCCACCGCTTTGGTGGTAATACCGTAATAAAGATCATTAGCCGACCCATCTCCGCGACGCGCATTGATATAATCGTCCGCCCACCCCTGCATCCTCCGGCTCATGAAAATCTTCAAATCCGTAATGTTGCCGAAATTTGATTGGTTGGAATAACTGCCGAAACGCTCGGCAAAAGAGGCCGCCAGCCGCTTTAAATCATCCTTTTTTACCTGTACGGGGTCCTGCTTCGCGATGGGCGGCGGCACGAGCGTAGTCTCTAAATCATTCACGTCCACGACGATCTTCTGCACATTTTTATTTTCCTCTCCTTCGCTTGTGGCCGCGGTCTGACCGTCGGTATTGCCGGTAATCGCCCTATTATCCGTCTTTCCGGGAGCGCCACCCAGAAAATTAGCCAAAAAAACGAAATAAACTATCCCTGCCAAAAGAATCCCCCCTCCCGCGATAATGATGATACCTGTAACTTTCCTGTTCATATTATAATTATAATTCTTTAAAATAAATCATTAAAATTTAGGTTCTTTGGATATTTTTGCGGGTAAAAATATGGACGTTTTCATTGATCTTCGCCGGACGGCTTCGGGCTTAGCGTAAAATTTGGGCGTTTTTCAGGCAAATTTTATTTCTTTTTTATTATATCGAAAAAATTTACCTAAAAAATCGCTACAATTTTACATGCACCCGAAGCCGTCCGGCGAAGATCACCCGCACAATTATCTGAAGAACCGAAATTTAATCATATGTCCATATCCTCCACTGCCCCGTCCTCCCTGGCCGGATAACTCTGCTCCGCGGAATCTTCCCCGCCCTCCCTCTCGGCCGCGAATTCTTTTTTGGCTTCCTCGATCTCGAGGAGCTGCCTGGGGTCGGAGGTGATCAGCTGGTCTTCCGTGTAAGAGGCCACGACCTTGATGGCCGCGTGTTTATTGCCGGCGAAAAATATGCCCTCCCCCACTCCGCATTCGAGCAGCAGATACTTCTCCCCCTCCGTCAGGGCGAACGTTTTTTGTACGAGATCGATAGCGGCGGTGGACTGCTTTAGGAGAAGCTGGAGCGAGGAATTGGTAACTATCGCCTGTCCGTACGGCGATACCAGAAAGTCATTCACGTCCTGGGTAATAGTCGTTACCCCGAGATAATATTTACGGCAGCGCTTGACCAGCGCGTAAATAAATTTAGCGCTGTCTTCGTGCTGCATCAGCCACCACGCCTCATCGATCACGAGAATCCTTCTTTTCGTCTCGCTGCGCACTACGTTCCAGATATAGTTAATAATCATGTAAATAGCGATCGGCCTTAATTCATCCTCAAGGTCGCGTACGGAAAAACTTACCAGAAGGTTATCCATCTTAACGTTGGTCGGGCTGTTAAACAGGCCGGAAAAAGTACCTTGGGTGTATTTGCGCAGGCGCAGGGCAAGGTCCGCTCCGCCCTCCATGCCTTCGAGGATATCCTGAAAATCCTGCATGATCGGCGGCTCGATCTTGGAAAGATCGCTGTCCGGGGTAATATCCTTTTTGGCGTAGGTTTCGAGCAGGGCACGGTCGACGACAGAGTCCTCTTCGCTCGTCAGGTTACCGAGCATCAGCCGTACCAAGCCCTTGACGGTAATAACAGCGCTCCTGATGATATCACCCGCCTTGGATTCGCCGCCGATAGCGCGGGGAAGATCGAAAGGGTTGATCTTGTGGTCGCTCGACAGGGAAACGTTGATATACGTCCCGCCCACGGCATCGGAGAGATGTTTATACTCGTATTCCGGGTCGATAATGATCACATCCGTCCCTACCATCAACGAACGCAAAACCTCTAACTTAATGGCGTAGCTCTTGCCCGCGCCAGACGTGGCGAAAACCACCGTGTTGGCGTTCTGCAGGGAAAAGCGGTCGAATAATATCAAGCTGTTGTTATGCCGGTTTATGCCGTAGAGAATGCCGTTATCGGTCGTCAGTTCGCTCGAAATAAAAGGAAAGGACGAAGCGATCGGGGAGGAATTCATGTTGAAAGTGATATAAAGCTCGTCGTTGCAAAGCGGCAGGGTGGAGTTAAATCCCTGTTCCGCCTGATAAAGGACTTTTTTCGAATATACCAGGCGCGAGCCGAAAATATTCTCGATCTCGGCGGTCATTTTATCGAGCTCCTCCTTGGTGTCGGCATAAAGGGTAACATAAAGCGAGAATTGGAAAAATTTTTCTATGCCTTGCGTTAAAGCGTCGCGTAAGGCCTCGATATCCCGCAGGGCGGTCTCCCGCAAGGGATCGCGGGCGGCGCCTTTTTCAGCGTCGGAAATTATCTGGGCCTCAAGCGCGCCCACCTTATTTTTAAGCTGTTTTAAAATAATGGCGCTGGGCACGGGGTAGAAGAACATGGAAACGTCGAAAGTGGAATTAAGGTTGATAATCGGCGCGAACCAGCCGACGCTGATATAACGCGGATAATTGACGACAAAAATAGTCCGGACGAATTTATCCCCAAGCATCAAAAAATTGGGGTTGACTTTCATGCTGGCCGGAGCGATAAGGTCCCTGATAGAAATCACTCCGCGGCGATAGGCCTTTTCTTCTTCGATCAATTCTCTCGTTACGTTCGCGGATTTATCGTTTTCTTTGCCCGCCAACGCTTTTTCTTTCTGCAATTCTTCTTTTATGTGGCCGCCTTGTTGCGCGCCCGTGAATTTAAACATAAATTATTGTGAATCAACCTATTTCGACACTCTCAATTTATTGACATCGACCAAACGCTGGTTAAGAGAGGTAGAGGGATTATATGAATTATAATAAAGCTCTATCAGTCCCTGAGTATCCAGCGCCAGGGCGTTCAAGCCGACCGAATTCAATCCCGCGACGATATTATCGATGCGGCGGGAAAGTTCCGACCGCCTTTGCAGGAATTTCTCTTCTTTCATTTTTATCAGTCCGGCGGGACGGAAAATATCGATGATGCGGGAAAAAAAACCTTTCCTCTTGTCGGCGGCGGGGTTATAGGGAACGGCGATATAAAAACGCTTGTTCATGATCTTGCTCATGGAAATGAGTTCGTTGATATACTGGACATACTCGTTGGTCTGCATCTTTAAAAGCTCGTTCGTTTGTTCCTTTTCTCTCCGCTCCAGATCCTTGATATAATTTTCGATATTCAATTCCCGCGACTGGATCACTATCTGGATGGGGAAATCGATATTGTTCAGGAAGCTCACATAAGCGGCAATAATGGCATTCTGCTCATCCTCGCTTTTCAGGGCAAAATTTATGCTCGATACCAATATTACCGCCCTTAAACTGCCGTCGCGCAGGATAACGGTATCTTCTTTTATTTCCGCGATATCGAGATATTGCTGGGTGGAAATCGATATTTTATTCCTCGCCAGATTTTTATGCTTGGTGTCAGCCATAAGTATTTACGTATTCTTTTCATTGTTCATGTTAAGAACTATCACCGCCCCGAGGACGCGCGCTCTTCGCCGCTTCGGCCTCCGGCACGCGACGCATACTGATATCGGACATTTCCCCTTTTTCTTTTTCCTCTCCATGATAAGACCCTCTCGTATCGACGATCAGCGATAATTCGGCCAGGCGGGACATAGTATATCCCCCCTCCGGCTCGGACACGGGCACGGGCGCTTTCTTTACGCTTTCCGCCGCCTCGAAAAACGTCTCTATTTTTCCGATAGTATTGTTCCAAACCCTTAAATTCGGCCGGCTCAAGGTTTGCAGAAAGTTCAGGATGAAATAATGGAAAGGCATGCCGTTAATCTTCACGAACGCGAGAACGCCCATCGTAGCCATCATGAAAATAGCGGAAACCAGAAAGAGGGAAAAGTCGAAAAATTTATAACAAATAGCGATAATCATAAACCCGCCCAGGATGATTAAAAACTGCCTGGTCGTAATGGGACCGATAATCTTGTCCTCCACGTCGATGAATTGTGGCACGGTAAA
>CAYVIA010000042.1:0-9541 GCA_964451485.1 uncultured Gammaproteobacteria bacterium | reverse complement strand
TCTCCTCAATGACGCTCCTCATTCCCTTCTGCGTCTTGCCCCGGCTGTCGGTATAATCGTCGTAAGGAATAGCGCCGGTCAGAATCTCGCCATTAACGAAAATCGTGGGCGTGCCGATCGCGCCGGCTTGTCTGCCTACCGCCAGATCGGCCTCCACCCGGTCGCGGTATTTTTCGCTATCCAGGCAATTATTGAATTGTCCGGCATCAAGACCGAGATCGGCCGCGTCCTGCTTGAACCCGTCGATCGACATACGATCGGCTTTTTTGTCGGCGAAGAGCTTATCATACATTTCCCAAAACTTTCCCTGCTCAGCCGCGCATTCCGAAGCAATAGCCGCGGACAGGGCGAAAGTATGAGTTGTGAGGGGAAAATGGCGATAAGCTATAACTATACTGTCTCCGAAGTCATCCTTAATCCTTTGAATCGTATCGTAAAATTGGGCGCAAAAAGGGCAGTCGAAATCGCAATAAACGATTATCTTTACGGGAGCGTCCGAATTGCCATAAATATGGTCATTATCAGCAATATCCTTAACCATGCCCGTGTATGACCCGCTGGCGCGCTCGATAACCTCCTTGTTCGCCTCTTTAAGCTGGGCCGCCTCGGAATTTCCGCCCTGGTTGCCCGTTTTTACTGCCGCGCGATAAGCGGTAAAATCCATGCTGTTGAAATTCAAGGCCAGGTACGCGAGGCCAAGCGCGATAACGATGATGGCGGCGATGCCGGTAATTTTACGTAAAAACATATGCAATAATTTTAATAAATAATCTTAAAAAATTTTTAATTTCTAATTTTCAATTTCTAAACAATGTCTCAATTTTCAATGTTTCAATATCAGATCATTGAAAATTGAAAATTAAATCATTGAAAATTGTTTGAAAATTAGAAATTGAAAATTGAAAATTAAAAGGCATACTTAAGCACTATTGTAATTAACCGTTAAAATGTCAACAACCCATTAAACGGCTTCAGCTTTCCGTTTGTGCCAATTCGTTTCGTTTTGGAAAGCCCGGGCTGTCCGGAATAACGCCGCTTCGCCGAATCTTTTGCCGATAAGCTGCATGCCCACGGGCAGGCCGCCGCTAAAGCCGGCCGGGATAACGAGCGACGGCACGCCGGCCAGCGAGGGATTGACCATAAAAATATCCTCAAGGTACATCGCGAGCGGATCATCCGACTTCTCTCCGATCTTAAAAGCCGTGTGCGGCGCGGCCGGCGTCAAAAGGCAGTCGACCTCGCGCAAAACCGCGTCCATTTCCTCCCTGATCACCGTACGCACTCTCTGCGCCTGCAAATAGTAGGCATCGTAATATCCGGCCGACAGCGCGTAAGCGCCGAGCATTATCCTCCGTTTCGCTTCCGCGCCGAAACCGCGGCCGCGGTTCCTCAAATACGCCTCGGCGATATTTTGGGCCGTCTGGTCCGAAAAACCGTAGCGCAGGCCGTCGAAACGGGCAAGATTCGAACTTATTTCGCAGGGGGTGATGATATAGTAAACGGCCACGCCGTATTGCGTGTGCGGCAGGTTTACCGGCCTGAATTCCGCTCCCAGTTCTTTTAGTCCGGCTATGGCCGTATCGATCGTCTTCCGTACTCCGGCCTCTATCCCGTCCGCCTGCCCCGCGGATTTATCGTGCGGGGTAAAGTATTCGGCGGGCAGGCCGATTTTCATGCCTTTAATACCGCCCGTTGATTCCGCCTCGTAATCGCCTGCCTTCGCGTCCGTAGTGGTGGCGTCGAGCCGGTCGCGCCCGGCCAGGACGGACAGGACAACGGCCGCGTCTTCGGCCGTTTTCGTTATCGGCCCCGGTACGTCGGTCGAAGAGGTCATGGCGATCAGGCCGAAGCGCGAACTGCGGCCGTAAGTGGGCTTAAGGCCGGTTACGCCGCAGAAGGACGCCGGATGGCGGATCGAACCGCCCGTATCCGTGCCCAGGGCGAAAACGCACATATCGGCGGCGACAGCCGCGGCCGAACCGCCGGAAGATCCGCCCGGTACCCGCCCGAGGTCGTGCGGATTATGCGTCGGCCCGAAAGCGGAGTTCTCGGTGGAGGCGCCGTGCGCGAATTCGTCTAAGTTGGTCTTGCCCAGAAGGACCGCGCCCGCCGCTTTAAGCTTGGCGATAATAGTGGCGTCGAAAGGCGCTGCGTAATTTTCAAGGACTCGGGAAGCGGCCGTGGTTTTTATGCCCCGGGTCATGATATTGTCTTTGGCCAGAAACGGAATACCGAGCAAATCGCCCGTTTCGCCCTTCCCGCGGCGCCTGTCCGCTTCCCGGGCCGCGGCCAGAGCTTCCGTCTCACAAACGGTCAGACAGGCCTTAACGCGCCCGTCAATCTCTTTAATGCGCGCCAAACATGCCCGGGTAAGTTCAACCGAGGTAATCTCGCCTTTAGACATCCTGCCTGCGGCTTCTTTGATTGTTAACTGGTTTAACTTCATGAAAAGATGACGAATTACGAATCTTACCCAAGTATCCTTTTTACTTTCACCTGCCCGTCTTCCATCTCCGCCGCCTGCGTGAGCGCTTCTTCGGTTTCTTTCTTATTCCATTCCTTCGCTTCATCCTCGCGCATGACATCGGCAAGGCCCGTAACCTGCGCCGTGGGTTCGACGCCGGCCGTGTCCACTTCCTTGAGCTGGTCGACATAGCTTAAAATATCGGACAGCTGTCCGCCGTATAACTTTATTTCCTTATCGCTTAACTCCAAACGAGCCAAATCGGCGATATGTTTTATTTGTTCGTTGGTTAATTTCATAAGTTAGACATAATCCCCTCCCCGCGGGAGGGGATTTTAACGTATCTTATATTAATTTCAAAAATTCTCTCTCATCAATAATTTTTACCCCCAGCTTTTTTGCCTTATCGTATTTCGACCCCGGGTCGGCGCCGGCCACCACGTAATCGGTATTTTTACTGACCGAGGAGGAAACGTCTCCCCCCAATTCCCTTATTTTACGCTTTGCCTCGTCCCTTGTCAAACCGGAGAGGGCCCCTGTTAAAACGAAGGTTTTTCCCGATAGTATCTGCCGCCTGTTGTCTGTTGTCTGTTGTCTCGGTTTAACGCCGTTTTTTCCCAATCTTTCCAGTAATTTAAGGTTGCGCGCGTCGCGAAACCACTCATACACGCTTTTCGCCATGATATCCCCGAAGTCGGGAATAGAATCGAAGTCCTCTTTAGCCGCTTTTTTGATCTTCTCCAGCGAACCGAAGCGGCTGGCAAGGACGATAGCCGATTCCTCGCCGATATGGCGGATACCGAGGGCGACGAGGAAGCGGGGTAATTCGGGCCGGCGCGAGGCGTCGATGGCTTTTACCAGGTTATCGGCCGACTTTTCCGCGAAGCGCTCGAGTGGTTTTAAATCACCCGGGGTCAGGGTATAAAAATCGGCAACGTCCCGCACAAGTCCCTCGCGCGCGAGTTGTTCGATGATTTTGGGCCCGAGGCCATCGATATCAAGAGCGCCTTTCGAGGCCCAATGGCAAAGCCGCCTTAAATTGACGGCGTAGCAATTCTTGTTGGGGCATCTGTAAGCCACTTCGCCCGGCACGCGCGCGACTCTGTGGCCGCAATTCGGGCATTTCTCCGGCGCTTTGATCGTTTTCTCGCTGCCGTCGCGCAATTTAACCATTACTGCCGTTACCTTGGGAATAACGTCGCCCGAGCGCTCGATAATGACCGTGTCGCCTGTTTTCAGCCCTAAGCGCCTGATCTCGTCCATGTTGTGAAGCGTGGCGTGGCTCACGGTTACTCCTCCGACCCCCACGGGTGCGAGGACCGCCGTGGGCGTCAATATCCCGGTTCTGCCCGCCTGCCAGACCACCTTTTCGAGCTTGGTCGCCGCCTCCAGGCCCGCGAATTTATAGGCCATGATAAAGCGCGGGCCCTTGCCCACGAACCCGAGGCGCGGCCAAAGGGAAAGGTCGTTTATCTTTATCACCACGCCGTCGCACTCGAAGGGAAATTCGTCGCGCCGGCGCTCGCAATCGTGATGGAAGCGGATCGCTTCGTCAAGGTTGCGGCAATACTTATTCCAGCGCAAAACCTTAAAACCGAGCAGGCGGGCAAGCGTATGCTCCTGTTCGTGCCGTTCGAGCCCGAGGCCGGTCGTAAGCGAGTAAACGTAGAAATCGAGCCGGCGCTCCGCGGTCAGGCGCGAATCGAGCTGGCGGATCGAACCGGCGGCGCCGTTGCGGGGATTGGCAAGCGGCGGCCTGCCTTCCTTTTTGTATTTAACGTTAAGTTCGGAGAGTACCTTTTTCGTCATCACCGCCTCTCCCCGCACTTCGATAGTTCCTTCCGTAAGAGCCCGTTCGATCTCTCTAATCTCGCCCGGCTTCGTAATCCCCGCCTTTTTAAGCTCCTTTTCTCCCGGACGGCGCAGGGAAAGCGGAATGCTCGTAATCGTCCTTATATTCTGCGTCACGTCTTCGCCGGTGCGTCCATCGCCGCGCGTCGCGCCCAGAACCAAACTGCCGCGCTCGTAGCGCAGGGCGATAGCCAATCCGTCCATCTTCAACTCGCAGTAATAATCGAACTTCGCGCCGGGCGTTATTTTCCTTATCCTCTTTTCCCAGTCCCGCACGTCTTCTTCGCTAAACGCGTCGAAAAGCGACATCATGGGCGAGGAATGGGCCACTTTGACGAATTTATCGAGCGGCTTGCCTCCCACCCTCTGCGTGGGCGAATCCGGCGTTACCAGGCCGGGAAACTGCGCTTCCAGTCCCGCCAGTTCGTTCTTTAGGGAGTCCCAGGCGGCGTCGGAAATTTCCGGCTTGTCCAAAACATGATAAAGATAACGGTGATGATCGAGTTCCGCTTTCAGTTTGGCTATTCTTTTTTTGGCTTCGGCTTTGTCCATAAACCATAATTCATGATTCGACGTCAATACCTTATTTCCACCGCCCTCCTCATGTCCCCGTAAGCGCCGTATGACCTGAAAATCGTTTTCGGCGTGCTGGAAGCATACAAAATATAATCGATGGTGCCGTTGGAAAAATTTTTATCGGTTTCGGCTGCCGCGCAACCGCCGGCAAAATTATAATATTGATCGACCACGCATTCAGTATTCGGGTTGAACGTATCGGACGGATTCTTCCTGATATCCCAAAGCAGCCACTCTATGCCCGCTTCGGCCGCGAAATAGGCCTTGGTGGACTCAAGCTGCATCGTGCCCATGCGCACGCCCATCCTCACGATCTCGGCCGCGGTCAGGGTAACCAAAAGGATGCTCGAAAGCATAAGCATGACCAGAAGAATGATAGTGCCGCCGGATTGTTTATTTTCACCCTTGAATATATCCATATACAACGCCGGTAAAAATTAGATTAATTATTGTGGGGAATAATAATTATTGTTCCCTACTCGTAAAACCTCGACGATACCGTCGTCTGCACCGTCATCCTTTGCTTGTCCATCTCCTTGCCGCCGGTGGCCTCCACGTCCATTCTTATCGTTACCCGGCCCTGCAGATAATGGAACGCGCCGGCCGGATCGTTTACGGCCGTGAACTTGAGATTGCTTACTGTTACTTCGTCGGGGGTAATGGGCAGGGCGACGCCGTCTCTCGTAATCTCGAGCTGGCCGCCATTAAGCCGGTAAGTTACGCATTGGTCGTCTTTGTTCCGGAAATAAAGCTCATCACCTTCGGTTATACCCTGAGACCCGTCAACGTAGGTCTCGTTCGTATTGTAGGTCTTGAAACTGGCTGGCGCGGCCGGAATGCACGTACTGCCGTCATGATCTCCCTGGGCCGTCCTGATCTCTTTGCTCATCACTTCTATGGCATAACGGATACTCTCCTGCACGTCCTGGGCGTTCACGGCCTGGCGCTGGCCCTCCACCACCGACTGGAAAATGCCCGTGGCCATAATCATTAAAAACGCAAAGATCGTGATGGCCGTAATCATCTCGATAAAAGTAAAACCGCGCTGGTTGTTCTTGTGTAGCATAATTCGATACTAACTAAAGGTAAAAGGAGCTCAACTCCTTGGCGGCCAAGGAGTTGAGCTCCTTTTACCTACCGCCAATTATAAAAATACGTCTCCGCCGTATAGGTGTGCGTGCCGCGATCGAGCCACATGACCGTAGAAGAAGCGCTAAGGTAATCGCCGTTATCCGCTATCGTTATCAGGCGGGAGAAATGCGCGTCCGTGCCGGCCGCCTGATGCGTGTAATAACCTCCGTTCATATAGAGCTTGGCGCCGAGAGCCGTAATGTCGTCCGGTCCGTCATCGATACTTGAGCGGCCGCGATAATCGATAATATAGGTTCCGTCCTGGACGATATCCTGCTTCCAGTCGTTCCAGGGCGTCAGCCAATTAGAATCGCGCATGTTGCGCACCAACTCGAGTCCTTCCTGGGCGAGGGCGGAGGCGAGGAGATAATTCTTGTTCATGCCCTTGACCTGGATATTCTGCACCACCAGCGAGACAATACCCAAAAGAGCCACGGTAACGATACCGAGGGCGATTACCACCTCCACGATGGAAAAACCGGACCCGAATCCCGGCGATTTATTGTCGTGTTTTTTATCGGTCATATTAATCCGTGATATCGACCAGGCCGTATTTATTGATTATTATTTTTTTTGTGTATGGCGTATTAAGCAATACTAATTCAATTTCAACATAATCACATTCCGCCGTATTCGCGCCTCCGCCATTTTGATTACTGGCGCCGAGAATGTGGATTATCGGATTGGGCGGCACGAAAGTCACCCAGGCGTAATTATAGTCCGTGCCTGTGCCTCCTTTATACACAGTAACTCTGTTCGTTATCTGCACGCCGCTCCTCATGAATTTTTCTGTCCTAAACTCTTCATTGCTTTGCATAACGACTGATGGAGTATCATAATCGGCAAAAATCGTATAGTCCTGCTGATTCTTACGAAATCTTATCCCCCACCCACCGTCCGGGAAATCACCAATCGGCGCGAATTCCGTCAGGCCCAGAGCGTAGCTTTGCGCCCGCCTGACATCGTTGGCTAATTTTTGCGCGGACATATTGAGGTCGTTGCGGTTGCCGTAATAGCGGTAATTGGCGAGCACGACCGTGGAAACCAGTATAAGGATGGTCATGCTGATCAGGAGTTCGGCCAAAGTAAACCCCGCACGGCCTCGTTCGCCCGCCGGAATAATTTTTTTGATATAATATAAAATTTTATTTGTTATCATATCCGCGTAAAATCCGCGTCTTAATCCGCGTAAAATCCGCGGAAAAAAGTCATTTCTTTATAAACAACGCCGCAAACATACACAAGAAATTTCAGCCGCACCTTTCGTTTCCCCTACTTCGTCTCGATCCACATGGGCAGGGCCCAGGTAGTGGTAGCGATCGTGGAAGTACTGCAGACGTAATTCGTAGACGCGTCAGACAGCAAATCATCGATCGTCAGTTTTATATCCTGATTGCCGGTAGTATCGAAAGTCATGATAGTCGTAGAAGCGAACTCGTCATATATCGTAGCGGAGGCAGGCGCGTCCCAATCCCAGGAAACGGAATCCCCGCAATCGTAAGGCGTGGACGGCTGTGCCAGAGTATAACATTGGGAATATCCTCCGCCCATGAATTTAACTTCCTCGCCCACGCTCGGGCTAAGCGGGAACCAGGCGAAATAAGGATCCGGGAATTCGTGGGTATATGTCCAAAAAGTAAGGTCGTCCGCGTCCGCGTGATCGGTGTCGGGCAAAGAGCGGGAATTAGAACTATCATAAACAGTGGTCTGTTGGATATCGTCATTATCCCAAACCGTTACTTCCCAGCGATAATGCGTATCGTAGCTGAATCCGTTCCAAACATCATGGGTCATGATATACCGGCAATAACCACCCTGTGTCAGGCAGTAAAGATTCTGGGTCTGAGAAAAATCTATGATGCAATTCCCGGCCGGCAAAGCACCGCGCAGACACTTGCCTGTATCGAACAAAGTGCTGCCGCCCGCCTGGTCTTTGATCACTATCCGATAAGCCGTACCGTCGCTGTTCGAATTAATATCACGATATCGCCATTTAAGCTGCGCCGTTAAGGCGCTAGCGCCCGCGTAACAGGCATCGCCGGTACCCCAGTTCGGCGCGCTCAATTCGATGGCGAAGGGCGGGATATTGATGGAGGAGGTTGCCAGTTTGACTTTATAGTCGGAAGAGCCGCAGACGCCGATATCATCGCAATTTAAACTTATCCAGCCAATGCCGATATTATTACTGCTGGCGCCCCAGGCCCAGCCGTGCAATTCGCCGCTGCCGTAATCGAAAGTCAGGTCATCATACATGTCGACCGAAACGCCGTAATCGGGCGCGGCCGGAGCGTCGTCGTCGAGCCGGATCCAGCCGTCATCGCCGAGGGCCAGAACCTTTGCCCAGCCGTAAAATTTCTGGTCAAAGACATCGATGCAGGCGGTGCATTTATCGGCCGCGTCATTACAGGTATCGGGATAAAGACAATGATCGGCGCTAAAATCGAAATTGGGCGGATCCGGCTCATTAAAGCTTATCCAGCCGAAATTTTCGCTCCAGGCGTAGCCGGAAAGGGTAAGGTAGTTGTAATCCGCCCAGACGCCGTAGGGAACGGCCTCGCCGGAAGAAGGGCAGGCGCTTGGCGCCGGGCCTCCGTCCTCGCTTCCGTCCTCGAACTCGCCATCGCTGTCGAGATCGCAGTCGGCGTGGCTGAAGGATATCCAGCCCGCGTACTGGCTCCAGGCCCAGCCGCTTAAATTACTGGGCGCGTTATGGGTGGTAAACCTCATCATATTGCCGTAGCTCCAGCCCTGGATGCCGTGCGCGACAGCGCGAAAGTAATATGTCGTACCACGATCAAGATTAGCGAAATAATCGCTGAAATTCCCCGGGCCGAAAGCGCCATTAGTGGTCGAGGCGCCCAGCTCGAAATTCACGGTCTTGCCCCACTCGAACCCCCATTCATCGGCGCTGCCGGCGCCGATAGCGCTCACTTCTCCGTTCATGACCGCGGTAGTGGAGGAAATATCTGAAGCGGAACGGGTAATGGCGAACGGTACGGTATTGGAGTTCAGGGTAACGTAATAAGAAATCGAGCCGCAGCTGCCGGTATTGGCGCAATTAAAACTCAACCAGCCGAGATCGTCGGACCAGGCAAAACCGTAGAACTCATCCGGCGGGCCGGCGTCGGCAATATTAACCTGATAATCCGTAGCGCCGCAAACACCGGTATTGGCACAGCTCAAAGAAAGCCAGCCATGAGTCCCGCCGCGGCAGTTCCCCGGATCAGTGGTAAGCGAACAAATCCGCCCCCAGCCGTAAACTTTGTTGTCGGTCCAGTTAAAACAGGCGGTGCAGTTATTGAATTCATCGCATTGATTCAGACAGTTAGCGTTAAAATCATAATTATCCAAAGGAATATCTCCATGATAATTGAAGCTGATCCAGCCCGCCTCCCCGGACCAGGCATAGCCCGAAAGGTTGCCATCGGCGTTGATGTTGACGCCGAAATTGCCGTTCGCGGGCACGCAACCGCCGGGAAAACCGGCTACGTTGCAGTTAAAGGCAGTCCAGCCGGTAGT
>CAYVIA010000041.1:0-9570 GCA_964451485.1 uncultured Gammaproteobacteria bacterium | reverse complement strand
AAAAGAAGTTAAACTTCTACGATTTCCGGGAAATCGTAGAAGTTTAACTTCTTCCCCATCTCGGATTGTCGATATTATTTGCTATTGCTATTGCCTTAATCCGAACCATTTTCATTTATTGTTTGAATAAACATAATACGAAAAATCAAATTGGACTTTGACAATTTATTTTAAGCTTAAAAAGAAGGGGGGGGTAGTTTATGCTGCTGAAACAAATGGCGATACTGACAGGATTGCTGTTAGCTATGTTCAGTTTGAATTTTTTCACCTTTTGGCAGGCGAAGAATGTTAACGGCTTTTGGCCGCTCTTCAAATTTTTTATTGCCTCCGGATTATTCGTGGGACTGATCACTTATCCGTCGATTTGCATCTTGTTTCGGCTGGCTTACGTATCTTTCCATAAAATGTGGATTCCGCAATTAACCGTCTCGCTAAGCAGCTTGGCTGGCGCGGCCGTTATGGTTTATTGGCTTTTCGGCGAAATCCCCTCCAAGGGTACGTTCTGGGGCGGACTAATAGTTTTAGCCGGATTGATTCTGGCTGTTGTTTGGAAGTAAGAACAAAAAACAGGAATTTAAGGAGGTCATAATCATGGGTGTCAGAGTTAACACAATAGTCGATTTATCCGATGAACAAATTATCCAGTATGAAAACACTTACGGCGCCGACCACTACGGCCGGGTGGAATTAGTAGTGCACAAATGGAAAGGAGTCTGGCTCTATGACCGGGACGGCAACAAGTATTTGGATTGTCTGGCCGCTTATTCGGCCGCCAATCAGGGCCATCATCATCCCAAAATCGTTAAGGCGGCCGTGAGCGCGCTTAAAGGAAATCGTTTTTCCGTGATTTCCAACGTACCTTATACTCCCTCCCTGGCGACTTTCACCAGAGATATCGCCCGATTGGTTCCTTTGCTGGGGCCGCGCTGCAAGGGAGATAAGAATAAGGTATTGCTCAAAAACGGCGGCGTGGAATCGGTGGAAACGGCGGTCAAGCTAGGCCGTGATTATGGCTATCGTCAAAAGGGACTCCGGGACGGAGAGCAGAAGATTATTTGTTTTCGGAATAATTTTCACGGGCGCACCAGCATGGTCGTTTCCTTTTCGTCTACGGAGAAATACAGCCGGGGATTTTGCGGCCGGGATGATAAACATTTTCCGCTGGCCGATTTCGGCGACCTGGACTCGGTCAAAAAAGCGATTGACAGCAATACCTGTGCTATTCTGGTGGAGCCCATGCAGGGCGAAGGCGGCATGAACGTTCCGCCCGCCGGTTTTATCAAGGGGTTGCGTGAACTGGCGGACGAATACGGGCTGCTCTTGATCTTCGATGAGATTCAGGTAGGCCTCGGGCGCACCGGCAGGATGTTCTGTTTCGAACATGAAGGCATCGTGCCCGATGTCCTTATTATCGGCAAAGCCCTGTCTGGAGGACTTGTTCCCATTTCCGCCTGCGTTACCAATAGTGCATTAATGGATATGACTTTCCAGCCCGGGCGCGACGGTTCTACTTTCGGCGGTTATCCCGGCGCCTGTCACATAGGCACGGCCGCTCTGCGGGTACTACAGGAGGAACGGCTGGCGGAAAATTCCGCGCGCATGGGAGAATTACTCAAAGCCAGAATCGAAGAGATCGCTTCCCGTTCGCCGCACGTCAAGGAAGTGCGCGGCCGCGGCCTTTTTATCGGTATCGAGGTAAAAAACGGCGATGCCATGCATTTCTGCCGCCAGCTGCTCAGACTCGGCATGCTGGTAAACGACAGCCATGGGCATACGATCAGGATCTCGCCGCCGCTGATTATTAACGAAAAGCACGTCAAATACATAGCCGAACGGCTGGAAAAAGTACTTATTTAAAAACAATAAAAACGGACCGCTTGATGGGCGGTCTTTTTATTTTTGGTTGTGGCCGGTATTAGTCGTGGGTGCGGGTTTTTCGTAGCCGTTTATACTCGATCCAGGTGAAGAGAATCACGGCCAAATCGATAAAAGTCAAAATCAGCAGAAAAAACGAATGGGTGCCGGCATATCGGTACAGCTGGTAAGCCACGAAAGCGGTGAAAAAAACGATAGCCGTGGGATATGCCCAAAGTCGCCGGCGCAGGAGCGAGGCGACCAGAAAAACCTTGATGGCGCCGTGGGAAAGAAGATAATAGCCGCCGAAGTGCTGGGTACTTAAAGACAACGAACTGCCCGCATGGACGAGATAATTAGCGATAAGGTCTTTTTTATCTTCGAGTAATTCGTGCTGGGTCAATAATTTTATAAGTTTGTTTATCCCGGCCGGATCGGTAAGAAAAAGCAAAACCCCGCCGATGATTTCTAAAACGCCGTCCAGTCCCTTAAAAAATACGCTGACGAGGAAGAAATCATGGGTTAAATTTTTTTTGTTGAATTGGATTTTGGTATTCATAAAAAAACATCCCTGTACTGGGAATATTTTCGTGTGGGCGCGTAGTGGGCAATGTAGGATTCGAACCTACGACCTCTTCGGTGTAAACGAAGCGCTCTAACCAACTGAGCTAATTGCCCTGGCAGTGCGGACGAGAGGACTTGAACCTCCACGGCCTTGCGGCCACAAGCCCCTCAAGCTTGCGTGTCTACCGATTCCACCACGTCCGCAATCTTTGTCATTGTGCAACTTTCACCTCTTTCAGTTTCTTCTTGTAATTCCTTAAGTAGTATAATTTTGCCCGCCTCACCCTGGCCTTTTTCAGAATTTCCACCTTTTCGATAGTGGGCAGCCCAAGAGGAAAGATTTTTTCCACGCCGATGCCGCCGGAAACCTTTCTGACCGTTACCGTCGCGCCTTTTTCCGCGCCGTGTTTACGGGCAAGAATCATCCCCTCGAAGAACTGCGTCCTTTCTTTTTCTTCTCCTTTGGCGTTCAGCTCTTTGATTTTTTGATAAATACGTACCGTCATACCCGGCTGTAACGAGGCGATAACCTTCGCCTTATCTTTTTGCGTACCGGTACTTTTTTTGGCATGCTCTTTTTTAGCCCCCTCTTTTTTCGTGGTATTTTTCTTCTCGGTCATATTTTTGACGTAATATAAAAATAGAACACCGTGTTCTATCGATTTATTATATTTGTAATTTCTCCTCCAATATTATAATAAAAATTAATTAATGTCAAGAACGGGCCGAAAAACATTTTTCGACATATTCATATACTTTTTGGAATACTTCGGCTACATCCAAATTCGTGGTATCAAGTATAAAATCATGATGATGTATATCGGATGTATCAATGCCGTAATATTGTTTATATCGGGCCACATCACTTTTCTCGCGTCGTTTTATGCTTTTCATCGTTTCCGTCAGATTGACCGGCTGCTTATATTCACGGGCGCGTTTTTTTTTCAGCAGATCGTTACGGATGCGGCGAGCGCCCTCCTTTTCATCTACGTCCAGATAGATTTTGACGGCATGAGGGATGAAATGCCACGAAGTCCTGCCTTCAATAATGAAATTATCCCCGGTCTCACCGAGATGTTTTTGGTATTCGTCCACTTCCCGGTCGGTAGCTGGGTCAGTCTCACCGAGCTTGTTGTATTCGGCCAGGGTCAGTCCGCGCTCCTCGGCTTTTTTCCGCCTAATACCTCCTATATAATAACGGGGCCATCCAAGTTTTTTGGCCAGCATTTTGGCGACAGTCGATTTCCCCGACCCAGGCCTTCCGCTGATGGAAATAATCATATTATTTGATTTCATTTAGTAATTTTTTGAAATCGTCCGGCAACTTCGCCTCGTATTCTTTTCTTTTCCCGGACAGGTCGCGGAAAGCGAGCCGGTGCGCGTGCAGGAAGATCCGTTCCGTGCCGAGTTTTTTATTTTTGATTTTCGTTTTGTGCGTGCCGTAGAGGTCGTCGCCGACCAGGGGGTGGCCGTAAGCGGCCAGGTGCACCCGGATCTGGTGCGTGCGGCCGGTCTTTATCTTTACTTCCAGCAAAGTATAGTTGATATAACTTTTCGTGACCGTAAATTCGGTCGCGGCCCGCCGGCCGGCTTCGTTTTTTTCTCCCCCGACGGTCAGGGGCAGGGCGGCCATTTTGAATCCGCGCGCGCTGCGCTCGATGGGGAAATTTATTTCCCCATCGTCTTTGTCGATCTGCCCATATACCAAGGCGGTATAATTTTTTTCCACAGTTCTCTTTTGGAATTGTTTTTTGAGGTTCCGGTAACTCTCCGGCGTTTTGGCGACAACCAGGATTCCGGAGACGAGTTTATCCAGCCGGTGCATCATACCGGGACGCTCCGGCCCCTCTCCCGTCTTATCCAGCCGAGGATATTCGTCGAGCAGGAAATCCGCCAGAGTTCGCTCCTTAATATGCGGCGCTCCGTGCGTAATAAGGCCGGCCGGCTTGTTTATTACCAGGTATTCGTCATTTTCGTCTATTTTTTCGTATGTCAACATATTTTTACTTTGTGCCAAAAATTTTATTTTCGAATTCATCCGTCATTTGCTTGGCTGTGAAATATTCGTTAACCATCTCTTTGCCGCCGGCGCCCAGCCGCGCGCGCAGATCGGGTTTTTGCCTTAAGGCGATAATCGCCTGCGCCAGCGCGTCGCTATCGCAGGTCTCAGGCACGAGGCCGTTTTGCCCGTCGGTGACGACATCGTCGAGGCCGGAGCCGCCAGGGGCGATAACCGGTATGCCCGCGGCGGAAACGCTAAGCGCGGTAAGAATATCTCCGAGCCGCGCCCGGGAACAGACGGGGGCGTAAACATCAAGGCCGTCGAGCCATTTTTTAAGGCCAGTTTGTCCGCCCACGAACCAGCTTAAGGCGTCCACTTCCATTTTTCGCGCCAGCCAGACCAGCCCCCTTTTTTCCTCGCTCTCGCCGATAATAATCAGCTGGATATCGGCGATCACGCTTCGGCTTTTTTTGATCGCGCGAAAAAGTATTTCGACGTTCCGCTTACAGCCGGGAGTAAGACAGGTGCCGACGGTGAAGAAGTTATCCCCTCTGCCGCGGCCGCGGTGCGCCAGCCGGTTAAAGATATTGTCCTGGCGGACGAAAATATCGGCGCTGATGCCCGGTTTTATGCGGATAATCGTTTCGGGGCCGATATTCGCCGCCGCCAGTTCGCGTTCGGCCGCGCCGGAAAAAGCAACCGGTTTCGCGCGGCGCGCGTGCCGGCGGTAAAGCGCGGCCAGAGAGCGGCTTTGCGGACGGCAGCCGGCATCCGGATATTCGAGCCAGATCTGATCGATTGCGAGTACGCGCGCTGCCGGCGCGGCTATAAGTTTTTCCCGGACGGAGGAGCAGACCAGGACATCCGTTTTCCCGAAGAATTTATAAAAGGATAAAATACCGAAAGCCAGAATATAAAAAAAGGGAAGAAAGACGATAAAGAGGAACGAGTTGCGCGCGGACGAAGCTTGTATTTCGTCGGCCCGCTCTTTGCCGGCTATGCCGCGGGAGGGTAGAAAAGAAATTTTATGCCCCCGTTTTTCCAGCTCCCGCCAAAGGTAAAGAAGTTGTTTCGTGCCGGGATGGGAATTGATAATCAATATTCTTTTTCTATTGCTCATATATCGGATGATGTTACGATACCGCCGTTTTTCGACCGGTATATTTCGAATAATTTTTAATTTAAGCTATGCAACTTTCCTATTCGCTAAATTTGATATTCTTTCTGGATAATCCTCCCAAAAGGTAAAGAGATATAAAGTAAACCGCCGCGGCCGTGAGCAGGGAGATGAACAAATTAACCGTCCAATAGTTCAGCGCGTATAACGACAGCGCCATGACGGCGGCGGCGGCCAGCGCTTTGGCCGGTAGGCGCGGAGAGGGAAGGAATTTCGTGTATTTCCACACCAGAAATAAACTCGCGGCGGCGATGGCCGCTTCCGAATAGACAGTTACCCAGGCCGCGCCGAAATAGGAAAAGCGGGGAATGAACAGAAGATAACCGATAACCGCGGTTACGGCCGTAAAGATATAGGCGCCGATGATCCGCCTCTGTTTGTCGACGGCGATGATGGCATGGGCGAAAATATTGCCCAAAAAAATAAACAAAGCGGCCAGAATCAGGATGCGTAGAACCGGGCCGGAAGCGGTGAATTCGTCTCCGGCCACGAGTACCATGATTTTCTCCGCGGTAAACTGGGCGCCGACGGCCAGGGGTATGGCCATAATTACCATCACGTTGAAAGCCGCCTGCAGGGTATTTTTGAAGTCCCGCGGTTTGCCTCCGGCCCAGCGGGCGGTCAGGACGGGAAGAATCAGCCCCGAGAACATGAAAGGAAAAGTGATCAGTACGTCAATCACTTTGTAAGCCGCTCCGTAAATTCCTACCTCGGCGATGATGCCGATTTGGGACGGACGTTTGACGAGGGACAACAGCAGGGTATCGGCTTTAAGATAAATAAGGTTAAAAACGATGGTTACGGCCAGGGGCCATGATTTCGTTATGATCTGCCGCCATGTCTCCAGGTCGAAACGAAGACGGATGCGGGCGAAATTAAGAGAAAAAAGATAATGCAGGAAAAAACTCACCGCGTTGGCCAGCACCATAGCGGCCATCACCCCCAGGAGACCCCGCTCGAGCCGCACGGCCGCGATCACCCCCAAAAGCAAAACAGCGCGGCTTACTACCTCGGCGATAGAGACCTTATCCATGCGCAAATTTTTCTGGAAAAGCCCGACCAGGACCTGGTTCATGGCGATAAAAAAGAAAGCCAGGGCGGTAACGGCCACGCCGGTTTTTATCAGCGGATCGTAGGGGAGGAAGATAACGCTCAGAGGCGCCAAGCCGATAAAGATCACCGCGGAAACGAGGCGCAGTCCGAGCAGGTTACCTAAAATCCGGTCTTCATCGGCCCCGGGACGCGAAATCAGCTGGACGGTAACGAGAGTCAGCCCCAGGTCGGCCATGATGGCGAAAAAAGACAGGAAAGTGATGATAGTCGTGTATTGGCCGAAACCTTCCCGTCCCAAATAGCGGGTAATATAGGCCACTGCCGCCAGACCCAAAAGCGCAGCAATGATTTTGCTGGTAATCTGGACTGCGGTATTATAAGCGATTTTAGCGGATAATTCCATAAAACGGAATTGTAAATTCGATTGAATCTTGGTATAATTAGAAGTGTAAAACTGTTTAACACAATTAATTATAACATAAATTCAACTCACTATGAAAATCACGAAGCGTAAAAAAATATTCGTTATTTTAACCGCCGTCTTTCTGCTCCAGGGCTGCCTTGTCTTCTGTGCGCCGCATCCGGCCGGGGCCCGCACGCTTTGGGAAACGCAGCAAGGATT
Source organism: uncultured Gammaproteobacteria bacterium (assembly GCA_964451485.1). GTDB lineage: Bacteria > Patescibacteriota > Patescibacteriia > Patescibacteriales > UBA12075 > CAYVIA01. The sequence goes on along the minus strand of CAYVIA010000041.1, from coordinate 2,298 downwards.
CGGCGTGGACGCGGGCGGCGGTACCGGCGATATCGGCGAGGCCTTCGGTCAAACCGGCGCCAACCCCACCGACATCCGGGACGTGGTTATCAACCTGATAAAGATATTCCTGACCTTTACCGGTATTATCCTGATTATTATCATCATTATCGGAGGGTATCAGTGGATGACCGCGGGCGCTAACGGGGACAAGGTGCGTGAGGCCCAGTCGCGGATCAGGGCGGCCCTAATCGGCATCATTATCGTTCTGGCCGCCTATACTATCACCAATTTCGTGGCTCATTGCGCAACGGATATTCTGTCGAATAGCTATTGGATGTGCAGAACTTAACATTTTTTATGTTGCCTGACAAAATAAGATTATTGATCAAAATTTTATTGGTTGTCTTAGGTCTTGTTCTGGCCGTTTTTTTCGTGAGCCGCGGTTATGTTTACGCGCCGGACAGGCTCGAATACGGCGTTACTTTCTCGAAAGAGCAGGCCGAAGCGCTCGGGCTCGACTGGAAAGAGGCGTATCTGGCCCTGTTTAACGATCTGGGCGTCAAAAAAATACGCCTGTCCGCTTATTGGGATGAAGTGGAGCCGGAAGAGGGTTCCTATTCCTGGGACGACCTCGATTGGCAGATCAAAGAGGCGGACAAACATGGAGCGCGGGTGATTCTGGCGGTGGGCGAACGCCTGCCGCGCTGGCCTGAATGCCATTTTCCCGGCTGGACCGATAATCTTACTTCGTCCGTGCGTGATCAGGAAACTTTGGCTTATATCAGGGAGGTAGTACTGCGTTATATCGGCTGGCAAACGGTCGTTGCCTGGCAGGTGGAAAACGAGCCGTTCCTTCCCCACTTCGGCGAATGCCCGCCGTTTAGCGCGAAGTTCCTTGACGAAGAGATCGCCTTGGTCAAGGAACTGGACGACCGCCCCGTCGTCATCACCGATTCCGGCGAATTATCCGTGTGGATACCGGCGGCCAAGCGGGCCGATATTTTCGGCACGAGTATTTACCGCGATACTTATTCGCGCGTTCTTGGCCGGTATATTCATTATCCCATCACGCCCGGATTTTTTCGTTTTAAAAGGAATGTCGTCGGACTCTTCGCGCATCCTCAAAAATGGATCGTGATCGAACTGCAGGCCGAACCCTGGGCGCCCGTGCCCTTCCAGGATATTTCCCCCGAGGAACGCGGCCGCACCATGGATCCGCAAAAGTTCGATGAGATCATCGAATTCGCCCGTCAGGCCGGATTCCGGGAATTTTACCTTTGGGGAGCGGAATGGTGGTACTGGGAGAAGACGGCCAATGATAATCCGGAAATGTGGGAGAAGGCGGAACAATTATTCGAAAATTAAAAATAATATGCCAAAAAAAAATAAAACCTACTCTATCGGTATTGATGTGGGCGGCACGAAGATGAGGGCAGTGCTGTTCGACGGAAAAAAAGTGATAATGGATTATCTTCTGGGCACGCCGCTGGACAATGTTAATCATTTTTTAATCATGCTTAAGGCGCTGGTCGACCCCCTTAAGGAAAAGGCCGCTGAAAATAAAGTAAAGGTCATGGGCGTGGGACTGGGTATTGCCGGCGTGATAGATTATGAAGAGAAAAAAATGCTCTATTCGCCCAATATACCGATTATCGATAATGTTAAAATTCCGGAAAAGCTGGAACTCTTAATCGGCCTGCCGGTGGTGATGGATCATGACGTTAACTGTTTTTTGCGGGCAGAGATGACTATGGGCGCGGGAGAAAATTACGATAATGTTTACGGCATCATTATCGGTACCGGCATCGGCGGCGCCTGGTGGCGGGACGGAGGCGTTTACCGCGGCAGCCATGGCGGCGCGGGCGAGCCGGGCCGGATGATCATCGATATAGAGAAGATGATGAATTTAGAGGAGGCTTATCACCGGCTCACGCAGAATAATCCCGGCAAGATGGCGCAGGAGGCCTACTATGGCGACCGGCTGGCCGAACAGGCATACGCCGAAGTGGGAGAGTTCCTGGGCATCGCTTTCGCCAATATCGTCAATATCGTCGATCCGGAAGTGTTTATTCTGGGCGGCGGCGCCATCCGGTCGAGCGAATTGTTTTTCGCCAATGTCAAGAAGTTCATGCGTAAACATATCGATTCTCCCGTTTCCGCCAAAAAGATCAGGGTGCTGAAAAGCAAGCTTAAAGAAAACGCCGGCGCCATCGGCGCGGCCCTCCTCGTTTAGCCCCCACTCCGGCCTCCGGCCAATCAAAACAACCGGGATTCAACCCGGTGTTTTTGTTAGTCGTCAATTGTCAAATGTTCTCG
>CAYVIA010000040.1:8119-9795 GCA_964451485.1 uncultured Gammaproteobacteria bacterium | reverse complement strand
ACTTGGGAGCGTACTTTCTCCAATCCTTCTTCTCCGACTGCCTGTCGCCGGTGCCGTCATCACGGTGATGACGCCTTGGGCCACTTGGGCCATTCCCGCCAGCGGACAAACGCTCTCTTTCCGCTTTCCTCACCTTATCCTGGTGATTAAAAGCGGCTTTTGTCAGCATTTTGACCGACAGACAAACAGCGGTACCGTCCGCTCCCTCCGCTTCGTACTCCGTGGAGATGTCATCGGCCACTTTGGCTGGATGACGACGTTCGTCGGGATGCTCCTCGTACCACTTGGCCACTGCCGCTTCGCAATTGGCGAAAGCGCAGGCCTTGGCCTCGTCGGCAGCCGCTTTAACGGCCGGATCTTCCTGCTTCTTAGCCACGGCGGCGGTCAGCATGCCATGGGTGGTAGCCGCTGCTACGGCCGGATCGGCAAAAATCCTGCTGGCCACAAACGGCGGTTTTGCCAGATCCGCGGGATTATCCGCATAGTAAGCCTCAACGGCCGCCTCGGCCGCTTTCCACTTGGCGTCTTTCTCTGCCTGCCGCCCCCGCCGAAATTTCCTTTTGCCTTTCTCGAAGGCCTTTCCCCGAATGCGGTCAGGCATGCTCTCGCCTTCTTTCCCTTTTTCGGGGTAGAGGAAAGCCAGTTCTTGCCTAGCTTCATCCTCGTTCTTGCCTTCCTTCAGAAGGCCGACGACGACGCAAACCGCCTCGTTGAAAACGGCCCGTTCCTGGATATTCCGGGAAATCATCTTAACGCCACGGACAAGCTCGAAGCCGCCCTCATTCTTGCAGGCGGAGCAGGCGGAATATTCCGGATGCCCCTCGTCCTTCCCGTGCGGCGTCTTTGCCTCTCCGGCAATCTTCGTAACCGGGCACTCATCGATCCTGTCCGTGGTTTCCCACGCCCGGATGATTGCCAAGTCTACGATGACCACGCGTCCGTCGCTGAGAAAAATCTCACCGGTCCGGAAATCGACATAGAACTTGTGAGAATTTTCCTTATCCGACGGCTGAACATCCGTTGGCAAAAGCTCATCGACTTTAACGCCGCTTCTCTCGAATGTTTCCTTGACCAACTCGTTGCGTGCCCGCAGGACGGCAATTGTCGCTTCCTCTACCAAAGTGCTGGGGTATTTGATTTTCCCGCAGCATTTGTCGCAAACCCGGTCTTCTTTACTTTCCTTGCCGCACCTGACACAGATCATCTCACCAGCAGCTCTCTTTTCTACTAATTCATCTTTGAAACTGAATATTTTTACTCTCATCTTTCCGCCCTCCATTAATAAGCCGCAAAACTGCCGCGGCCCTGTCCCCAGGGGGACAATCAAAAAAATCAAAATCTGAAATAAAATCGTTCGGTTTAAAATTCGGTTAAGTTAAAGGTTAATAGAAAATTTCTATCCTACGCTTCGTGCGAGGGAAACTTCCAGCCGCTGTCGTTGCCTGTGCAGCCCTGTCCGGAACAAATGTCCATCTTGCTACAGCCGCAGCATCCTGATGGCCCAGGGATCGTCGTTGTTATTTTTTTCTCTTCTTTCTTTTTCTTCTCCATCATCTCTCTTCTCCTTTCGATCTGACAAAATGTTGTTTGATTGAATTGAAAATGTGCCAACACAGAAGCCAAACTTAAGGCCTCATTAACTTCTAATCATAGCACGAACATTAACACTTGTCAAG
>CAYVIA010000040.1:6236-8019 GCA_964451485.1 uncultured Gammaproteobacteria bacterium | reverse complement strand
AAACTTAAGGCCTCATTAACTTCTAATCATAGCACGAACATTAACACTTGTCAAGACAAATTGACAAATTATAATATACTAATATTTTCTTAAAAATTAGCCAATTAAAAATCGCACCTATGCTATATGCGATTCTATACAATTTTGATCCGATTTTATCAATTTTCTCTTTTAAAACATTAATTCATTAAAAATTGTTTAAAAATTAAAAATTGGAAATTAAAAATTATCGCCTTTTAGGCGTTACCCAAAACCCCATGTACTTCCCGAACGCGAGCCGCGTCTGCGCTTCAAGGCCGGGAAGAGAACCGAAAAGGATAATACTCATCGGCAGGATAATCCATTGCCCGAGCATGATTATATATTTTACAAAACCGTATCGTTTCGGCCTCTTGGGTAAAAGCAGGGTCGAAAGGATGGCGGACAGGACTAAGCCGGACATGGCCAAAGTCATCAGCGTCCTGGCGATAGAGGGTAAATTCGTGGAAAGCACAGAGGCGTTAAAACGATCCCCCCCCAAAAGCATAGGCATCCAGCCGACCACGGCGATAATAAGCGCGTTAGTCGCCCAGGAATGGAAGCCGTATAATTGTACGAATATCCGATTAAGGAATTTACCCTTCGGGATATCTTTCCATCCTTTGATCGTATTAAAAATAAGATAAGGAACGTTTTCCACCCCCCAGCCCCAGCGGCGCTGCTGCCGATAAAGATTTTTTGCCGTCTGCCATATCTTTTCGTCCATGCAGACATCCATGGAAACCGGATAATGCATCGGCTCCACGCGATAATCGCCGTTATAGTAGCAAAAACAGTGCCAAAAAATACGTGAATCTTCGCTCACCATGCTTTTCGACCAAAAACCGATGTCGGACAAAGCGCGCCAGGTCATGGAATGGGATGAATAGGTGGCTAACTTTTCCTGCCTGATCTGCTGCATCATCTGCCAGAACGTATTGGAAGAAGCGGCTACGCGCGCGAAAAAGGGGGCCTGCCAGATATTATTATGATAAACCGGGACCGGCTGGTAACTGGCGCGATAAGGATTATCGACAGTCAGGAATTTATAGGACAGGAGAAAAAAATAATCCGGACGAATAACCGTGTCGATATCGAAAACGCTGACCAGAATTGAATTATAATCGATCCCCTCTTTATCGATGATCTCTTCCTTGACCCGCTCGGCCGCCCACGCCTGGTTCGAGCCCTTGCCTTTTATTTCGCCGACAATGCCGTCAGGATGGACCGTAATAAAAAAATGTCCGAATTTATCCCCGAACTCCCGCCTGATCGTCTCCGCCCTTTCGCGGGCCGCTTCTCCGGCCCTTCCTTCGACGGCCAGAACCATAATCATCCTGTCGGCCGGATAACCGCATGCGGCAATCGCTTCAAAACTGGGCCGTATCACGTCAAGTCCTTCGCTGTAGGCGGGAAAAATAATCAAGTGTACGATATCTTTCCAGCTTCGGACCGCTCCTTCGCTCTCCTCTGTAGTTTTAATGGGCAGTGCTTCAAGTTTTGCCCGCCAGTTAACGGACAAATTCTTTTTCATGGCGCGGAAAGAAACAAGCAGGTGGATACCTAAAAAAATTACCAAAAGCAGCCAATAAATATCGAAGGCGATAATGAAATAAGCGACCGGCACCGGATAAAAATAAGACATGACGATCAGGAAAAGAAGAGTAAACCACGACAAAAATCCGGGCATGATTTCCAATGCCCGGTAAACGCGCCTGTCAAAACCGGTCAACTCCGTGGCCTTGCCTATTTTAAGATAATTCAT
>CAYVIA010000040.1:0-6136 GCA_964451485.1 uncultured Gammaproteobacteria bacterium | reverse complement strand
TCCTCCCCCGCCTTAAGTTCGCTGCTGTCCGAGTCGCCGCGGGACGACGCTTTGCTCCGATTATCACGGACGCCGGTCTGACGATTATAATCGTTTTGTCCCGCGATAGAATCGTCCTTATCGAAGTCCTTTACTATCCGGGGATGATTAACACGCTCTCCCTTATTCCGGTTATCTGCCTGGGCCCGGCTATCCCGGCCGAATCTGTTCGGGCTTAAGTTGCCGAGATCGCGCAGGGATAATCCGCCATTCTCGGTTTGAATATGGCTATTTTTCTCCGGCCGCGCATCCCGATTATCGGGCCTGGCGGGCGCCGGTTCGGCAACGGCCGCATACGGTTTGGCTGCGGGCCCTCTCCGTATCGATGTTGTCGGAGCGTCCCCGGCCGGGCCGCTTCCTCTAGTCCCCAGCCTTTGCAGTTCTCTTTGTTTGGCGTACTTCCGTTCTTCGATCTCTTGTCTTTTTTCTTCGCGGACCGCGGAAAGGCAATCCTTGCAAAAAACAGGCCTGAGTCCGTCCGGCTCGAAAGAGACCTTCGTGTTTTTTCCGCAGCGCGAACAGACGGCGTCGAATTTATATATATCATCCGATCTTGACGCGAAGCCGGGGGCGGCCGGCGTATCCCCGGAAGTGAAGCTGCGCGGCGGGCGCGTTCTCCCGCCGTTATTTCTTCCCGCGGCCGTTTTCTCTTCCGCCGGTTCATCCGTATTTTCGTGCCAGCGGGCAATCTTTTCTTCCACGATCGCGCGTTCTTTGGCGTATCGCTCCCGGCTTACCTTGATCACTTTTTCTTTGTTGCCTGTTTTTTCGTCCTCGCGCATAGGCGGCAAACCGCGGGCGGAAAACGGCTCGGAAGCGATACCGTTGATCATTAATTTCAAATACATCTCATACTTAGGCTGGTTGACGATATCTTCCTCGGTAAAAACGGGCGCGAATTCCGGTTCCAGCGCTTCCGCGTCCGCCGCTCCTACGCGGAAAACGGCCAAAGTGCCGATATTGCCGAAAACGGCCGCCTGCACCGTTTCCCCCAACTGTTCGATATATTGATGGGCTAACACAAGGTTAAGGCGGTACTTCCGCGCTTCGGACAATATATTGGCGAAACTTTCCGTGGTAAAATTCTGGAATTCATCGATATAAAGATAGAAATCCTTGCGCTCACCCTCCGGCATGTCCACCCGGCTCATGGCCGCCAGCTGAATCTTGGTGATGATCATGGCGCCCAGCAAAGAGGAGCTATCCTCTCCGATCCTTCCCTTGCTTAAATTCAGAATCAATATCTTTCCCTCGTCCATGATCTTGCGCATGTCAATGGTCGACTTGACCTGTCCCACTATATTGCGGATCAAAGAAGTGGACAAAAACTGGCCTACCTTGTTTTGTATCGGCGAAACCGCTTCGGTCGCGAATTTATCCGCATAACCGGCGAACTCGTTCACCCAAAACGACTTGACTACCGGGTCCTGGATTTTTTCTATCACTTTCTTCCTGAATTGCTTGTCGGAAAGCATCCTGATAACCGCCAGCAAGGTCGATCCGGGATAATCGAGTACGGCCAAAATCGTATTGCGCAGGATATATTCAAGGCGCGGCCCCCAGGAATCCGCCCATAATTTCTGGAAAACACCAACCAACCCGGAGGCGACCAAATGCCTGAACTGCGGCTCGACATGCTCTACTACGTTGAAAGCGATAGGATAGTCGTAATCGGCCGGATTGAAATAAATGACGTCATTGGTGCGACTATTAGGTATATACTCGATAATTTTTTCCGCCAGGTCGCCATGCGGGTCCACTACTGCCACTCCTTTGCCCGCCCGCAGGTCCTCGATGATCATATTTTCGAGCACGGTTGACTTGCCCATGCCGGTTTTTCCGATAAAATACATATGCCGGCGCCGGTCATCCCTTTTGATGCCGAATTTCCGGTATCTGTTGCGGAAAGTCGTTTCCGCGAAAATTGTTATATCGTCATCGCTCATATTTAAAAGTTAGGCCACAGGCAGGTTATCCGGCGGCGCTCCTTTTCTCCCTATTACCTCTTGAGTGAAAATCGATCCCTCTCCCGGCTTGCCGCGGACGATATCTTCAAGCGGCTTTCCTTCGGCCTCTTTACCCTCGCCCGCCGCTGTCAGTTCGGCGAAAACATCTTCGTGTCCGCGGCTGGCGATTTCCGCCTCGAAAGCCCCTTCGGCGCCCGGCTCCTCGCCCATAGGCAGCGCCATAGGCGGCTCGGCTTTGCGGCCGGGCGCTTTCTGGATCAGCGGGGCCTTAACCACGGCCTCGATCGGAAAATGCCAAAGAGAGGCCAATTCTTCGATGTTGAGGATTCCCGGCTTACGTCCGGCCCAATCCTCCCTTTTGATATAATTATGAATCAACCTGTTTTTGCGCTTATTCGACCGGTTTTCGCTGAAAAAATATTCGGCCTTGGTCGAGGTACGGGCCGAGTCCGGTTTTAAATTATTCAAATCCATATGCACGAATTGCTTCATATAGCCGACAAAACCGTTAAGGGCCTTGGGCTTGTTCATGACATCTTTTTTTGCCAAATATATGAATCTTATCTTGAATTCAAACCCCAATTTCGAAACCTTTTCCTGGATGGCCTCTATCTGCTTTTTCTCTTTTGGTTTTAAATTAAACATTTTAAATGAATCATCCTGCTTTTCTTCTTTTCTCTCCGTGCCCGCGCCCCAAAAAATCATGTCGCTTAAAAAGCCCAGACCGCTTACGCCAAGGTCGATGACTTTCTCGAGGATATTGGCCTTTTTCTTTACGGTTTCGCCCAGAATCTTGCTTATCTCCTTGTCGCCGATATCCATCCAGTCGAAACCGAGCGGTATGAGGATAATCTGGTACCAAATCTGTTCTCCTCTTTTTAAACTGCTGTAAAGGTCCATCAAACTGGCCATCGGGTCCTTGAATTGCGTCTCCGGTTCGCCGAATTGATGTTCGAAATCCTTATAGATCTTAATCGGATATGCCGGACTCTTGACCTGGATGAATTCGAATCCCGCGATATCGTATTCATCGTCGGGAAATCTCGCCGGAACGTTTTTCGCATAATCATCGACCTCGGTAATTTCCGCGTCAGGATACTGCGAATAAATCGCCGATTCCACCAAGTCGCGATATTGAACCGGAGCGTGGATCAAAAACTGGGTATAACCGTCGATACTGACGATTTCCAGGCTGAATGAGAGCTGAAACATCCCCAGCCAATACTTTTCTATGAGATTGAATGAGGGCTGCGCGCCGGCCAGATAGGTAAAAATATTTTCTACCGCTTTCGGGCTTTGCTCATTACCCCTCGGGATATCTATGGCTAACAGCACGTATTTCACGGTCGCCCCCCACTTACTCCTGATATATGACAGCCAGATCTCTTTCGCGCCCCAAAGCATCACCAGCGCGAACGGTATCCAGCCGAACAGATAGAATAATCTCGTAACCATAACATCAAGCGGCAATCGCATAAATTCCGATATGGGCGTTAAATCGATAACTATATTCACACTTTTATTTTAAAATAAATCAATTAATAAAAAATAAATTTTTCGTTAACATGATTTTATTATACCATAAATCGTGCCGTCATGCCAACAAAAAAAAGCCAGGCGTCCATGCGAACTAAATGCCTAACCTTTTTACCCTGTCAGATAATTTGATTTTTACGCTATGTGCTTATCTCGACTTTACAGCGATTGCCTGACCTTGTATTTTCCTTCCGCTCTTTCGAATTTATTCTTATTCATTAAAGCCAAAATTATCGTGGCTTTCTTCACTACCCTTTTTTCGAGTACCTTGTCGATAATTTCGTCCCTGGCCGCCGCTCCGCCTTCGATTTCCGATAAAATTCCCTCAATAACGTCGGTAACGGTGCCGTCCGTATAGCCCCATTCTTTTAAGCTGTATATGCCTCTGCCCACTAAAATATATTTATCATCCAGGATAAGTTCATTGTGTACGGTAGCGGCGTTAGCCAGCTTATTGTCGAAACCGATCTCGTTGATACACCTGGCTATTTCGGCAAAATGCATGGGCTTGCCCTCGTTCTTCATAACCAGATATATCTTGTCGTTAATGGTTTTGGGCTTTATTTCGGGCCAGTTATGTATGCCCCAATAACCGAACTTATTCTGTTCGATTTTTCTGGCAACCTTTAAGAGGGAATATAACGCCTTGTGGCGATTGATCAAATCCGCGTTTTCCTCATATAACTCCGATTTCAGCGCCCTGGATATATCTAAATTTCCGTCGCCGCCTTCCTTAATCTTCTCCTCATGCTTACTGTAGGCCTCAAGCCCCCTGATCAAATTGATCAGGTCGTCGGTCTTGCGAATTTTTTTCTGTTCCCGGATAGTTTCCAATAGATTTTCCAGTATGCTTTCGAAGTGTTCAAGCGTCTGATATTTCAGCTTATAAGCATCCTTAAAATGGCGGGAAGAGGTTTCTTCGAATTCCGTGTGCAATAATTTCGTAATCATGAAATTCAGATAATTCTTATGGATGGCTTCATCGACATCTTCCGCGCGGTAATCGCCGAGCGAAAAACCGACCAGAATATTCAAAAGATATTCTTTCTCCATCAAGCCCCCGTGCTCTTCAAGCAGCTGATAGATGATCTTCTTTAGGGTGCTGATATAATTCTCGAGATTATTCAGCTGCTGCAGCTTTTTGATGCTCGAGGATTCGATCTGCCTGATCCTTTCGCGCGTAAGATTGTGGATAGCGCCGATGCTTTCCAAAGTTTCTTTGCCTTCCCCGTGCAGACCGTGCCTGCGGATAATGACATCGCGTTCCCTGTCGGACAATTCGCCGAAAAGATTGTTGATAATCTCGACCGCGTCTAAATTAGCCACTTCCTCGGCCTGTTGATTATTGATTATTTGGTCCAATATAGAAATATTTTTTTCCATATTTTTAAACATGGGCAAGGCATGGGACAACTTACGATCATTAAAACTTAATTAATTATTAATACGTTTTAATTTGTGTTTATATAATAATAGCACGAATTTTTGCATTAGTCAAGAGATAAAACAATAATTTTTTACCGCTGTCAAATAAATAGTAATGATTACAAATTTTATTTAAAATTAGATAAAAAAAATTAGCCAACCGTATATCGTGACTATATTAAAAATAAAAACAAACAATTTGGCAAATACGAAATTTAAAAAATATTTTTTAAAAATAATTAATTAATCGAAGCCGAAATAAACGATTTCTTCCCGTAATTGCAGACCGAATTTATCCCTGATCTGCTGTTTAACGAGGCTGATCAGGGCTGCCACGTCGTCGGCGGTGGCATGGCCGGTGTTGACGATAAAATTGGCATGTTCCAGGCTGATCTTCGCGCCGCCGATCGCCCTGCCTTTAAGTCCCGCCCGCTCGATCAGGCGGCCGGCGCCGATTTTCCCTTCTCTGCGAACGCCGGACTTTGTTAATTCGCGGTACAGGCCCTCATTGGCTCTCTTGATATCTTCGGGGTCTAAATTCCTGAAAACCGATCCGGCGCTGGGCGACTTCGGCTGTTTAGAGCCGCGAAATGCCATTACTTCTTCCGTGATCCGTCCGATTTCCGCGGCCGGCCTTCTCTCCATCTTTAAGGCGACGCGCCAGAGATACAGGCCGGGATTATCCTTAAAAACGCTATGGCGGTAACCGAAACGGCATTCTTTATTGCTCAACAATTCGAATTCATCTTTACCGGCCGGATAAACTTCAGCCGTTTCCACGAATTCGTCCATCTGCCTGCCGAACGCCCCCGCGTTGCCGCACACGGCTCCGCCCACGGTCGCGCCCGGGATGCCGTGCGCCCATTCCAGGCCTGAAAGTCCGGCCCCGCAAGCGATTCCCGCCGCTCTGGCAAGATTCGCCCCCGCGCCGCACTCGAGCCGTTCGCCGCGTATTGCCAGCTCGTCATTGGCAAGCCGAATGACCAACCCGTCCACGCCCCGGTCGTTAACCAGGACATTACTGCCGCCGCCCAAAATACAGGTTTTTTCTTTATGCTCCCTGGCCCACGCCACCGCCTGCCGTAATTCATCGGCGGTTTTGACGGTCACGAAATATTTTGCCGGCCCGCCGATCTTAAACGTAGTCAGCGGCGCCAAAGGGATATTTT
>CAYVIA010000039.1:6333-10058 GCA_964451485.1 uncultured Gammaproteobacteria bacterium | reverse complement strand
TTACACTCCTCTCGCCTCCCCCTGATCGCCCGTATTGACTTTACGCCATAACAGGCGGCGTTTTGCGGAATGCCAGAAATCGAACAACTCTTCGCTCTTAAAAAACGAACAAAACGCCAGGTAAACGAGTATGCCGGCAATACCGGCGGCCATGCCCTGGGCAAGCACTCCCCAGACGCGGGTCATATCGATATAAGGCCAAGCGAGCAGTTTCATTCCCTGCACGGCTATACCCGCTGCCAGGGCGGAGGCGATGAATTTCGTCGAGGAAACGAGGATTTTAATCTCATCCATGTCCCCGAGCTCCGCATGGAGAAAAATCCACAGCAGGGAAAAATTAACGATATTGGCGACAGAAAACGCCAGCGCCAGACCGGCCACGCCGAGTTTTCCGGAAAAATAAAGCGAGAGGAAGACATTAACCAGAGCGGACGCCAGACCGATCAAGAATGGGGTTTTCGAATCATGCCGCGCGTAATATACGCGTATCAAAAGCGGCAGCGTCGCTTGGGCGAAAAGAGAGATAGTGAAAAAACCGAGCGTATTGATAGTAAAAAGCGTATCCTGCCAGTCGAACTTACCCGTACCGAGAACCACCCTGATGATCTGGGCCCGCAGAGTCAGAAGCAGAACCGTAGCCGGTACGATAAAGAAAAGTATCTGGCGAAAAACATGCGAAAAATCCGTCACCAGTTTTTTCCGGTCGAAAGCCACGGCTGAAAGGGCGGGAAAAGCGGCCACGGCGAAAGAAATGCCGAAAATACCGATAGGAAACGACTGCAGGTTATTGGCGAAATTGAATATAGCCAGAGAACCGGCGGAAAGCGTCGAAGCAATCATAGTAATAACCAGCAGATTAATCTGCGAAATAGCAAGACCGAAAGTGCGCGGCACCATCAGGGCGCCGATCTTCTTGACTTGCGTATTTCTGAAATTAAATATCGGCGCGTATCTGTACCCGAGCTTTAATACCGCCGGCAGCTGCACGGCCATGTGAAAAAACGCGCCCATAACCACGCCCCATGCCAATCCGTAAACCCCCCAGCGCGGCGCGAAATAAAGGGCGCCGACGATAATCCCGAGATTATACATAATAGGCGAAAGCGAATAAACGAAAAAGCGCTTGAACGATTGCAGGACACCGCCGAACACGCTCGAAATTCCAAGAAAAAACGGAGACAGGAACATAATGCGCGTAAGGTTGGCGGTCAGGGCCTGGCTTTCGGACGAAAATCCGGGAGCGATCAATTTCATGATCAAAGGCGCGAAAACCATACCCAATCCGGCCAAAACCATAATACCCACACCCAGCAGATTCAGGATATTATTTGCCAGCGTCCAGGCGCTTTTATACCGCTCACCCGCGAAAAAACCTTTTATTTCTTCTTTATGATCGGATATAATCTGGGTAAAAATCGGCACGAAGCCGGCCGAGAGCGCGCCCAGGACCAGGAGGTTGTAAACCAGATCGGGTATGCGAAAAGCCGCATAATACATATCGAGGGTGTTGCCCGCGCCGAACTGGCCCGCCAGGATACGATCCCGAAAAATCCCGAGGAAACGGCTGACAAGCGAAGACAGCGCTATCAGAAGCGCTGCCACGGTAATGCTGTTGATTTGTCCCGAAAATAGCTTTTTAATCATAGATTAAATTTCGAACGGCCCCTCCCCTGGCATCCCCGTTAAGGGAACACACCTCTTCGGTATTACGCCCACTCCTAAAACAACATGTACTTCACCCCTCCCGCGGGGAGGGGACTTTTACTTCGATGGCTCCCCTCGCCCGCGCGTCCGCCGGCTGGCGGAGCGGGAGAGGTCCGCCAGCTGGCGGAGGGGAGGCTCTAACTCACCATCGCCGACGTATCTCCCAAATCAAGGCCGAGTTCTTTGGCCTTAAGCACCCGGCGCATAATCTTGCCGCTTCTGGTTTTCGGCAGCTTATCTATAAACTTTATGTCCTTGATAACAGCCACGGGACCGATCCCCCTGCGCACATGTTTTTTAAGCTCAAGCTTAAGTTCATCGGACGGTTTGGCCTTTCCTCCAAGGGTAACGAAAGCCACGATGACCTCGCCTTTGACCGGATCCGGCACGCCGATGACGGCCGCTTCCACCACGGCCTTGTGCGAAACGAATGAACTTTCCACCTCGGCCGTGCCGATCCTGTGGCCGGCGACCTTAAGCACGTCGTCAGTCCGGCCCTGGATCCAAAAATAACCATCCTTATCCTTAAAGGCCACATCCCCGGTAAAATAAACGCCCTTAATCTCGCTCCAATAGGTCTTGATATATCTTTCCGGGTTATTGAATATCGTCCTGATCATGGACGGCCACTGATTCTTGATCACCAGAAATCCGCCCTTGCCCGTTCTTACCGGCTTTCCCTTTTTGTCGACCACATCGGCGATAATGCCCGGGAACGGCTTACAGGCCGAACCCGCCTTAAGCGGCGCGCAGGGCAGGGGGGTAACCATATTAGCGCCGGTTTCCGTCTGCCACCAGGTATCCATGATCGGGCATCTTCCCTTGCCGACATATTTATGGTACCATTTCCAGGCCTCCGGATTAATCGGCTCGCCCACGGAACCAAGAATGCGTAAAGTCGGCATTCTGTGCGCGCTCGGCCATTTAGCGCCGTATTTCATCATCGCCCGCACCAAAGTAGGGGCGGTATAAAATACGTTAACTTTGTATTTCTCCACCATTCGCCAGATGCGGTCCGGTTTCGGCATATCCGGCACGCCTTCATACATCAGGGTAGTAATCCCGGCTAAAAGCGGACCATAAATAATATATGAGTGCCCCGTAATCCAACCCGGATCAGCCGTGCACCAGAATATTTCGTCGCCATGGATATCGAAAACATATTTCATGGTGCGCAGGACATCGACCGGATAACCGCCATGCACGTGGATCACGCCTTTCGGTTTCGAGGTGGTGCCGGAAGTGTAAAGCACGAAAGCCGGATCTTCGGCGTCCATCTCGGCGCAATGAGCATGCTCGGAAAAACCTTTGACGAAATCATGGTACCAAACATCGAATTTTTTATTGAAGTTTATTTTGGCTTTATTATTTTTGGCAACTATTACCCTTTTAATCGATTTGCATCCTTTTAACGCCTCGTCCACGATCGATTTCAGGTCAATAACCTTGCCGCGCCGGAAACTGCCGTCGGCCGTGAAGAGCACCTTGGCATTGGCGTCATCGATCCGGTCGCGCAGGGCTTTCGAGGAAAAGCCGGCGTAAACGACCGAGTGCATGGCCCCGATCTTGGCGCAGGCCAGCATAGCAAAGGCAATCTCCGGGATATTCGGCATATAAATGGCCACCCGATCTCCCCTGTCTATACCCATATCACGCAAAGCATTCACCAGTTTATTCACCTCGCGGTACAACTCCAGATAAGTAAACCTCCTCGTGCGACCGGTTTCATCCTCCCAAAGGATAGCTGCTTTATTTATAATTTTTCCTTTTTCAATGTGTCTGTCCAGCGCGTTATAAGCGAGGTTGCATTTACCGCCAACGAACCATTTATAAAACGGCTTTTTCGAATCGTCGAAAACCTTGTCCCATTTTTTGAACCAATGCAGTTCTTCGGCCGCTTCTTCCCAGAATTTCAGCGGATTTTGCCCGGCCTTTTTCATGATGGCCTCATAATTTTTTATATTGGCGTTTTTGATAACGCTCTTGGCCGGCCTGAACTTTTTTTGATTCGACAAGAGAAC
>CAYVIA010000039.1:5071-6233 GCA_964451485.1 uncultured Gammaproteobacteria bacterium | reverse complement strand
TCATCTTCTCCATTATCCCCCGCCTGGTCAAAAGACCGTTCTGCGCGCCCTGCTGGTTGATGACTGAAGCCGTGTTATAAGAGCTTAATTTCAACGCTTTGGCAATGTTGCCGCCAAAAATCTTCAATCCAGCCGTAAAAGTCGAGCCGAAAGCGTCTCCCACCCCGGTCGTGTCTATGCGTCTTCTTTCCTTTATTACCGGCTGGAAATAAAATTCATGCCCGTCATACGCATAGGCGCCGAACCGGCCGTTCGTGATTACCACAATGCGTGGTCCCCAGTTCTTAATGATCTTGAGTAAATTTTTTATATTATTCAAAAATTTCCGCTGCCTGTTCTTATTGCGCGGATCGGATAAGACCAGTTCCAGCGCCTCGTCCTTATTAACGATTACCACTTCCGTCTTCTTCAAGAATTTACCGATTACCTTAAATCCCGTATGCAACTGGATATGACCCGGATTCCAGGCGATTTTGGTTCGTGTTTTAAAGACGTTTCGGAGCGCCTCCCGCCATTTTCCGGACAGCGAAGTCATGTAGACCCACTCGGCATTATTAATCTTCTTTATCTCGCGCGGTCCGATCGACAATTTCTTATTTGCCGCCCGATTGGAAAAAACTACGTGCTCGTTCGACTGTCCCACTACGAGAAAAGAAAAGCCGGTGCTCTCTCCCCGAAGCCGCTCCAGACAGGAAATATCTACTTTATGGGCAGACAGATTCTTGGCCACCCTCTCCCCCCGGCCGTCAGTACCGATGGCAATCAATGCCGCCACCCTGACCCCAAGGCGCGCCAGACAAACGGACGCGTTGGCGGCGCCGCCGCCGAAAGTCGAATAAGCCCGATCCACTTTCAATTTCGCCCCGTATTCGAAAGCGATCATCCGCTGGCAAAGAAGATCATGCGGATTGTTGATAATCGTTCCCTCCTTGGTATAGACGGTAATATCCTCGGTCGCCCCGCCGACGGTGATAAAGTCGTATCTCATATTAAACAATAACGCCTGAAATTCAAGCGTTTATCCCGCCGCTTATGCGGGATTTATTTTATTAACATTACTGTTATCAGTATAACACATTTTACCTGATTAATAAAGCCGGTTTAACCAAAATAAAATGGCTTAGTTAATACTAAGCCATGCGTTTTAATTAACCGCTGCATA
>CAYVIA010000039.1:0-4971 GCA_964451485.1 uncultured Gammaproteobacteria bacterium | reverse complement strand
ACTGTTCCTGCATTTTTTCCTCCTTTTTTTAATTTCAAAGAGACAAAAGAAGTTAAACTTCTACGATTTCCGGGAAATCGTAGAAGTTTAACTTCTTCGCTTCAAATATCATCTCAAACCGTAAATCGTCTGATCGAGCGCATCCTTTTGCTCTTCGGTAATCAAATAAATATTGTCACTGTCTCCTTTTTTGGCGTAATACTGTCCCTGGCCGTTATCGTCCCCAATCATCAGCGTATTATTGACGCCGTCTCCCGTGGCCTCGATAATAATACTGTGCTTTTCCAGGCCCGTGCCGTCAAATATTTGCTCCGGTACTGCCGCCGCCGTCAGATTGGACATAATATCGAGAATCGGATCGACTTTATCCATGCTTACCCCAAACTTATAAGGCAAAATCCCGGCCCACGTCTTCGTGGCCGTAGCCATATCCGCGTCGGCCGTCCCGGCAATCGTGAATTCACGGGCAGGATACTGGAATCTAATGGTATCGATTTTAGTTTTATCCGAGGCGAATATGGTCTTATCGTACCAATCACCGCCGCTGAAAGCGGAATTAATATTGGCCGCGCAGGCGTATGTTTCCGCCGCTCCTCCGGGTGACAGATAAGTACTCGCGTAATCGCTGCCCGTCTTGCCGATGACGAAATCAGCCGCCTCGCCGCTTCCGTTCGAAAGCGTAAGTTTAACGCCGGCCGCGTCATCGGTCCGGAACTGCGGTTTGGCGTCCTCGTTTTTGCTTACGAGCGTCATCTCCGCGCTGGCCGCGTCTTTAAGGGCGGATAACGCCTGGCTGACCTTGTTGTCCGCCGCATAGAAATCCTTGGTTCCGCCGATCCTCCATCTGTCCCCGTCCTTTTCCAGCGTGGTCTTGGCCCCCGCCTGTCCGATAGTCATGGCGGTAATGCCGTCAACGTCAAGGCCGGACAAAAAATTATCCGTCTTGTAGGAATTCGCCCGCCAGGTCTTATACGGTCCTTGGTAAATATAAGCCGCGGCGACAAGTACTATCAATATTATTCCGAGTATAAGATTCTTTTTATTCATATAAGTATTTCACGAAACATGGAACATGAAACATAGAACAACAAATTTATGTTTCATGCTTCATGTTATATGTTTCATGCTTCATGTTATATCTCATCCACGAACCTGCTCCGGCGCCGCATATAATAGCGCAGCAGGCCGAAAATAATCACGACGATGGTCAAACCGAAAACATTAAAATATCTCACGGCCGCCCTGCCTCCGTCGGACAGGTCCTTGATAGGACGGCTGGTTACGACCTTGGATCGGATATTGATCAAATCCTCGTCCAGCGAAAGGATATCGACCAGATTCTGGAACATGGTCAGGTTGTCAGGACTGCCCTGCGCGAAATTATCGCTCACGAAATCGCTGTCGCCCACGACCACAATCCGGCTGTCCGGCGCCCGCGCCTCTCCCTCCGGACTGCTCGTGGCCGCGTAAGCCCCGGGCAGCTGTCCCGATACCATCACTGCCAAATCGTACTCTTTGGGACTGGTCGGAGATGGCAATGCCTGCGGATTGACATTAAAATTACTCGTTACGCGCCAGGCATTAGCGGTGGTATGAACCAGAACGGAACCATTCGCGTTCTCGCCTAATTTACTCTGGTCAAGGTCGATGCTCGATGCCCAGGGAAATACCACGTCTTCGAGGTTGGCCACGGCGCTGTTGTCCTTGGCAAAGCCGTCGCTCCTGACGTCGGGCCAATACGGGTAATTGGTGGAAAAAGTGATATAACCCTGATTGAACGAAGCCACGCCGCTCTGCTTATCGAGCACCAAATCACGGTTGAATTTAATGCCGTAGCTCGCCAAAAGCCCGTCCAGGCCCGTATCGTTCGCGCTGGCGGAGAGGCCCTGGCCGATGGTCACGCCATCCAGCAAAACCATAAGTGATTTTCCTTTAGCCACGAACTCATCGATGGATTTAAGCTGGTCTTCGGAAAACTTCTCTGTCGGCCCCACGATAAGCAAGGTATCCACATTATCCGGAATAACCGGGGCATCACCGGACAAATCCACGTTTTGCACGGTATAAAGCTTTCCCAGAGCCTGATAGGCGGCGCTGATCCTGTTTTGCGTATCGGCGGTGCCGTTGCTCGTCAAAACGCCGATAGTGGCGATCTTGCTGCTGGTTACTTTCTTGATGGCGGTCGTCAGCTGGTATTCGAGGTCGCTCGTATTATGTTTGACGGCGGGTATGACCTCGGTCTTGTCGCCGTAGCTGATGGCAATCCCCATATAACCGTTAACCATCTGGCGCTGATCCTTGGCGTAAACATCGAAAGTGAGCTGGGGAATACCCATGATATAAAGTTCCTGTTGCAGTTGCTGGTCGTCGCCCGGATCGATGAATTGGACATTAAGGTTACCGTGGGAATAATTCTTATACTCATCAAGAATGTCGGTCACTTCCTGGCGCAGGGAATAAAGCTGGTTGGGCAGGTTGGCGCTGAAATACGCCTTGACGTTGACGATATCGGAGAGCCCTTCCACGGTTTTTTTGCTCGCGCTCGAAATCGAATATTCCTTGCCCTGGGTAAGGTCCCAGCGGTAAAAAATCTGGTAGGAAAAAAAGTTCACCACGGCCACAATGCCCAGAAGCAAGAGCAGGGTTATAGATAAATCGGTTTTCTTGATCTTCTTATTTGCCATTTGTTTATTTTAACATCATTATTCTCCCAATTCTCCCGCAAATCTACAAATCAGCTACAAATATCACGAATATAATTCCGGCGCACGTCAGGGTGTAGCGGATTCGTTGATTTGTGGGTTAATGCATTGCGCCCCCGAAACTCATTTCCACCCCCGGCTCTCGATCACGCGCGCGTTCAGCCAAAGAAAAATGCCGATAAAAGAAATATAATAAATAATATCTTTGGAGTCGATTACGCCTTTGGCGATATTATAAAAATGACTGCCCAGCCCGAGAAAAGACATGAACGGTACGGCGAATTGCGGCGCGCTCACCAGCACGAAATCCGCGCCGATGATAAAAGCGGCAAAACAGGTTAAGAGCGCCAGCACGAAAGCGATGATCTGGTTTCGGGTCACACTGGAGATAAAAAGCCCGAGCGCCAGATAAGCGCCCCCCAGGAAAAGCGCCCCCAGGTAGCTGCCGATTATGGGGCCGAAATCGACATTGCCCAGCATGGCCAGGGTGATCGGTATAGTGGCGGTCAAAATCAGGGCCGCGAACATAAAAACCAGGGCGCCGAAAAATTTCGCCCAAACCACCTGCCAGTCGGTTACCGGCAGGGTCAGCAGGAACTCGATCGTGCCGCTCTTTTTCTCTTCCGCCCAAAGGCGCATGGTAATGGCCGGCGAGAGGAACAGGAATATCCAGGGAAGGAGGTCGAAATAACCGCGCATGGTATCCTGGCCGATAAGGAAGAAGTTCTTGAAAAACAGCCAGTTACCCGCCACCAAAAACACGCCGATAAAAATATAGGCGATCGGGGAATTGAAGTAACTCATCAATTCTTTCTTAAAGAGGGTATATATAGTTTTGATATATTCTTTGCTCATAATATATTACTTTGTCAATTCCCTGAACACATCTTCCAAGCTCACGCTCTTCTTGGAAAACTCGAGTATACTCCAATTATTCTTCATTACGGTCATGGAAAGATATTCCCTGAGGTCCACGCCCGCCTTCGGTTCGATCTCATAGCCGTAAATATCATCCGTCTCTTTATCTTTCACTTCCGCCCTTGCCACGTTTTCCATTTCTTTCAGGCGGACAAGCACTTCTTCCTTAGGCCCCCTGATCTTCACGTAGATAAGGTCTTTGGCGCCCGCCTTGGCGGCGAGTTCTTCGGGTGAGCCCTGGCCCACGATCCTGCCGTTATTGATGATTACCACCCGGTCGCAGGTGGCGCTCACCTCAGAGAGAATATGCGTGGAGAAAATCACGGTCTTTTCCTTGCCAAGTTCCCTGATCAGGTTGCGGATTTCCGCGATCTGGTTCGGATCGAGGCCGGTGGTCGGTTCGTCCAATATCAATATTTCCGGATCGTGCATAATCGCCTGGGCAAGTCCCACGCGCTGGCGATAACCCTTGGACAGCTCTTCGATGGGCTGACGGATAACCTTTTTAAGGCCGCATACCCGCACGACCTCGCTGATCCTCGGCTTAATCCGTTCCTTGGGCACACCCCTCACTTCGGCCACGAAACGCAAATATTCATAAACGCGCATATCGTCGTATAGAGGCACGGTTTCGGGCAGATAGCCGATCTTTTTTCTGGCCGCCAGGGAATTTTTCCGAATATCGAAGCCGTCAACTTCCACCTGACCGGAAGTGGGCGTCCAGAAAGAAGTGATAATCTTCATGGTAGTGGTTTTGCCGGCGCCGTTGGGACCCAAAAAACCCAAAATCTCCCCTTTCTTTACGGAAAGGCTGATATCGTCAAGAATAGTGGTCGCTCCGAATCTTTTGGTTAAATTCTTTATCTCTATCATAAGCCCGAAAATAACAAAATGAATAGCATTAAGTCCTCCTAATTAGCTATTCACTTTTTCGCTGCGTACGTAGTTTCATTTTATTATATAACCAAAACTCATGTCTTGACAAGTCCTTGGTTGTGGATAAGTTCACCCTGTTAAATAAAACGTAAAATAACGATAAAATTAGATACTGGCACGGATTAAATTTTAGCGTCCAGCTCCCCAAGGCCTTATTTAACAGGGTAAAAAATCGCGAACATTCCTATTGACTTATACGCATGGATATGCTAATTTATTTCAAAGCACCTTAAAATCAGCGAAATAAACCAAGAACAGCCCGCCTTCTTTAAAACTACGGGCGTGGTAAAGGAGGAAAAAATCATGTCAAAAAAAAGCAGACCGGATGAAAACGAATTGGTTCAATATTACGTTTTTAATCAAGACCTCATTCAAAACTTCGATATGTCCCCGGGTAAAATCGCCGCCCAGGTCG
>CAYVIA010000038.1:0-10322 GCA_964451485.1 uncultured Gammaproteobacteria bacterium | reverse complement strand
AAACTTTTATTTGTATCTAACATCATAATAATATTAAAACATCTAACGGTCAAATGCGGAGCGCAAAATGCCGGCTTTCGGTTTTTGCCAAAAAAGAAAGAAGATATAAACCGCGCCGGCGAGCGAAAAAAGAAGTTTAAGATTCGGCGCGCACAGAATACCCAGACCGAAGACGATCAGGCGGGCCAAATTGACGGGAATTTCCCGGAAAGCGAAAAAAGCGGCCGATTTTTCTTTCTTGGCCATGGAATAAAAAAGCGAATAATAAGGAATGGAAAAAACCACGAAAGCCATGCCCGAGGAGACCGTCAGGATATAGAAAGCCGCCGCGCCTCCGAAAATATACCTTAACGCCCAAACCGCCATGATAAAAATGGCCCCCGTTTTTATCATGCGGACTTTCTCTTTCCTGTCCGCCAGACGGCCGATAAAAAGCGTAAAAAGCGATGTGCTGGCGGCGAGAAGCGTCCCGACCAAGCCGACGGAAACCACACTCACGAGGGAAAGGTAAACGAAAATCGGCCAGATAATCCCCTCCACCTCCTCGCCGATATTGTTCGCTATTTCCGAGTAGAAATACTTCTTATATTTTTTGAATAAAGCCATGCCTTCCCCTGGTTCGAAATCAAAGGCAATCCGCGGAATAGTCATATAAAGGAGCGGAATCAGGCCAGCCGCGAACAAAATAATGGAGATCAAAAATAAGGCCTTAAAACCAAAACTGGCGACGATCAGCCCTCCGATGAGCGGGCTCACCATGGTGGCCAGCTGAGGAATGGCGAATAATTTACCGGTGGAAGCGCCAATCTCATCTTTGTCCACAAAACGGGAAAAAAGGATATGCAGAGGCGTCCAGTACATGGCCGCCTGGCAACCGTCAATCACGGCCAAAAGATAGACGGGGAACCGCAGTGACGGCAGATAATAAAGAATCGCCAAAAACGACAGGAGCAGGGGGAAGCGCAGGACGAATATTTTTTTGATACCCGTCTTTTGCATCAAAAACATCGCGCCGAAAAACGCGAGCGCGATCACCGTATTTTGAATAAGATAGTAGGCAAAAACCTGCCGCAGGGAATAACCAAGCCCGAGTAGGTAGATGGGAATGAAAATCCCGACCAGGGACCAGCCGAGGCCTTCGACCGCGTTCATGACGTGCAGCTTTTTCATGTTGCTCCGAAGGGTATGTCTAAGCATATTTTATCTGTTCGTGATTCGTGATAATTCGTCTCTTGTTTGTGTCAATTCGTGCTCAAACGAATATTCACGAATCGATAACGAATTTGCACGAATCGCGAATACCTCTACTTTTCGATGAAATACCCCGTAATATAACTTGTCGTCTCTCTCAGCTCCGGTTTACCGGCCAGGATGGCGGAGTTGGAATTACGCAGGAGTTCGAAGCCGGCGCCGGCCGCCTCCGCGTACTTCATCGCGATATAAACGGACGGCGGCGAATCCGCCTTGATCGTATAAACATCTTTAAAGTCATTGCTGCCAATAACCTTAAGCGTATTCCTATCCTGCGCGACCGCGGTCAACGAATCCGTATAGTGGGAAAAATCGACGCTGGCGATAAGAAGCGTCTTTTCGTTGCCCTTAACGGCCAGCAGCGCTTTTGCCAAAGTCCCGGCCTCCAGCGGGCCCAGGTTCGGGCGAATGATCAGGAACAGGAATTTCGCTTTCGGAAAGGTTTTCTTGATGAAACCCGCCTGGCTCGTGATTGCGTGCTCACTATCGACCGCCGCCGGCTCGATCCCCAACCCGGGCCAGACCGCGCGCAAGCGCCCAAGCATCTCCCGGTCGCAGGAGAGGACTCCGAACGGCGTCTGCCAGTCGTACGCCGAAGAGATGACTTTCGCCTTACCCTCGTCAAAATGGTTAGGACCCGCGAGGATAACGGTATCGTAATCGCGGCCGGCCAGATTATGATAGAATTCGGCGATCATATCGCCGGCCAGGAGATGATGCGTAACGATACCGGCCGCCACGCTTTTACCGCTCAAATCCATATCCTTCCCGTCAAAGCCGTAAACCGTATCGTAAAAAGCGGACGTATCCGGCTTGGCCGTATGGTAGGCGGCCGCGGCCGCGGTCGACCCGGGCACCACCGCTTCATTTTTTAAAATAGCGCCAAAACGAATCAGGCCCGCCAACGACAGGCCTGAAGCGATAACGATAATCGATAATGCTTTATTTCTTGTCGTCATTTGGCTAAATCCCGGCTCCATTCGTCAGCCGGAGGCAGTTCGCCCTCGCCGTCATAAACCTTGGCCTGCCAGTCCTCATCGGCATAACGCTCATCAAGCGGTCCGGTCAACTCATAATGGTTATATACCAGACCGCGGGTAAGGCGGGCGCCGTTCTTATCCTTGACCGCCACGTAAATAATATACGGCTTGCCGGTGGCTTCATAAAGAATCTTCTGCCTGACCGCGTCCGTATGGATATCGGCGATAATGCCGGCGCGCCGCTCCCTGTCGGTCAGTTCCTCTCCGGACAGCGGCGCCGTGATATCCGTAAAGGCGTATCCGCTTAGCCGTAGTTTCTCGAAATCGTCATCGCTGATCGCTTCGTTCGCCAGTTCTTTTTCGACGATATCGGTAAAAAATTCGAGATTATCGATAAAAGTTCGGTAACGCCCCTCGAATTCCCTGGGCATCAGATCCCTGTCCTTAAGGCCCGCGGCCGTCATCTTCGCGAGCGCCGTAACGCGCGTCCAAAAACCGAGATCCGCCTCCACGTAGCCCTTGGGCACCGGCGGCAGTTCGCCCTGTTCGCCGGGACCGCCGCCCAATTCGGCGTACGACTGCTTGGCATAAAGCAGGGTATCGTGCTTGAGTTCGGTATAGGAGCCGAGTACCGTGCCCAGGTTCTTCTTCTGCCAGGCCGGCGTGGTCATGAAGTACGGATAGCCCTGGCCGTAGCCCGAAAGAAGCGAACGATAAGAGCCCAGCCAATTCCAGTATATATTCTGCGTCCAGACCGATTCGTCATATCCGGAGAATTCCCGATCAAGCTGATTTATGACCTTGGCGATGATCTTTTCCGAGTGTCCGTCGAAAGACGGTCTTTGCTGATCGGCGATCCGGACCGGATCATTTATCCATTTATCCAAATAATTATTTACCACGGCATTATCCGGCGCGATTATCCTGACCGGCATCAGGGCCGTCGGCATACTGGGAAGCTTCTGGCCGGTTTCCGGGTCCGGCGCTTCATCACCCTGCGTAAGTTTATTCAATATATACGCGTCCGGCGTAAATCTCTGTCCCATGAACCTGAACTGCATGGTACCGGCCAGCAACGCTTCTTTCGTTACCGAATCATAGCCGTCGAGTTGTATCACTTCCGATAAAATACGCGGCGACGGCAGCGTATCGACAGCCGCTTTCTTGAAGCCGGCGATTACGCTGTCGTCGGCCAATTCCCCGACAGACAGATTGCCGCCGTACTCTTTCTCGACAAGACTTGAATATTCGTAAGGCGTCAGGTCATCCACCTCCCCCACGAAGAATTCGATGGCCGAAGACAAGGTCGAATATACATCAGACACCATCTCCCCGTCCGCGCTTACATCATTTACCTGGCCGGTGATCACGATCGCGTCGCGGGTGAGTTCCGGCGAGTCGAGCGTAAAACCCATGCGGCCGTACCACATCATGGCGATAAAATAGCTCTTTAGGATATCGTTCTTGGTATAATGGGAGCGCGGCTTGAACTGGGTGTAATCATTATAAAAATTGGGACGGTACGGAGTAAAGAGCGGAGACGGCGCCACGTCCCTGGCGTCCGAGATCAATGCGAGCTCCGCTTTGGCCAGATCGTAAATCTCGTCGCTAAGCGTGAAACCGCCATACGTCTTTCCGTCGAGTGAAAATCGCAGTTTCTCCTGGCTCGCCTGTTCGTTCTGCGCGTCCTGCGCCGCCAGGAATTGCGCGTAGGTTTCGAAATCGGACGGACTTAATTCCGCGCCCCCCGCCCCCGCGCTGCCCGCGTCCAGAATCACGAGCGGTATTAGATAAAAGACGGACAAGCGTTTATACGTCTCTTTCATGACCGGATCCCCGGCGCGGTTATAATTATCGATCGAATCGGCGAACAAGGCCTCGGTCATTTTTATTAACATGGGCTGGAATTTCGTTTCTTCGATTTTTTGAAAACTGCGATCGATAAGAATATGGTAAAGATGCAGGGCGGCATCGCTCGAGATATAGAGGGCTTCGTCCGGCTCGCGGGCATATTCGTTCCGGCTGCCGCTATAATATTGATAGGTATCGGCAAAATCGTCCGTATTCCGGAATTGAGTCTGGTCGGAGATATAATCGTTATCCGCAAGAAAAAAGCTGTTGTCATCGAGCGCCGCCAATTGCGCTTCACTGAAGTCCCTGCCGAACGATCCCAGATTAGGGATTTCGGACGCGGCCGGCTTGCCTTCCGGTGCGGCCGGGGTGGCCGAAACGTCTTCCGCCGGGTATTCGGCAAAGGCCGGCTTGACCAGGGAAAAATAAAACGATTGATCGTTTGCGCCATCGGCCCCGGTCTCCTTCCCGTTTTCGCTCGCCGTCTTACCCGGCTTATTGTCCGGCATCGCCGATTTATTCCGGCCGAAGATCAGGCCGAGCTGCCCGTTGGCGTCGAGCCAGCCCAAACCGACCAATGCGATCGCTGCGACACATAAAAATATTATAAACACAATGGGGGGTCTTTTGACTCTTTTTATCGCTTTAGGCGCCGGCTCGATCCGCTTTTTCTTTCCGGAATCCGATCCGTTATTATTCTCGGTTAAAAAATCATCGGCCATACATTTACTTTTAAAATTAAATTGTTTATATATCGTTATTATAACAAAAAACCGCCGATTTGGATACCGGCAGCTATTTGTTATATAAACAGGTGGTTACAGCCAACGGTTTCTTACGAATAATAAAAATACCCCGAAAGAAACAAAAACGGTTGCCAGGGAAATAAACAATGCTCCGTGCGGCGAATTACCCAGCGGCAAATTAACATTCATACCGTAAAAACTGAAAATCATCGTCGGAATGGTCAAAATAATGGTCAGGGCGGTAAGAATTTTCATAACGCGGTTAAGGTCGTAGGTCATGATATTAGAATAGGCATTACGGATATTGACGATATATTTCAATACCGCTTTGGCTCGTTCTGCCAGCTGGCCGCTGGCCAAAAATAAATCCTCGATTAAATCCTTATCTTCCTCATAAAGCGTAAAATACCGTCCGCTCAATAAACTCTCAAGAACAGTATTGGTAGGCACGAGAACGGATATGAAATCGTTTAAAATCCTTTCAAAATCAACAAAATTAACTAAATCTTTGTTATTTATCCTCTTTTTCTCTATTTTCGCATGCAAGCTATGCGTCTGCCTGCTGATATTCAACAAAAAGTAATTAAAACGCTGATTAATGGCGGCGAATAGTTCGAAGAAAAACTTTGTTTTCTGAGTCGTGTTCGTTTTTTGCTGCGCGCGGGTGAAAATATCGAAAAAATCCAATTTTTCTTTGGCCACGGTCAAAACGAAATTCTTCCCTATAACAATCAAAAGTGTTACGACCATTATTTCCCGCCCACTCTCCTGCGGCACCCGCGTGAAGACATAAGTTGTTCCTTTTTCCGACTCCAAACGCGGTACTTCAAACGGATCCAGCGCGTCTTTAATTAAATCATCCTCAATATCGAGCATGTCGACGACTTGCCCGATCTCTTCTTCGCTCGGTGAAATCACGTGCACCCACGAACCCGTCCGGAAACTATCCAGTTTCCTTAACTTTTTCTCTTTAATCGATTTATGATAAATGGTTATCATACTGATATTGAATTAGCTACAAAAAATAAAATATAAAATTACGATGATACCCAGACCGATTCGGTAATATCCGAATATTTTAAAATCATGCCTCTTTATATAATTCATGAAAAATCTGATTACGGCCAAGGCGACGAAAAACGAAATGATAAAACCGGCCGCCAGAAAAACTAACTCCGGGCCGGACATGGCGGCGCTATGCTTCAAAAAAGAATAGCCGGAAGCGGCGACCATGGTCGGGATGGCGAGAAAAAAAGAAAACTCGGCCGCGACCGTGCGTGACGCGCCCAGAAGCATCGCGCCGATGATAGTGGCCGCGGAGCGGGACGTACCCGGGATCATGGCCAGGGTCTGGACAGCCCCGATAGCCAGAGCGATCCGAAAAGAAAGCGCGCCGACATTATGGATACGCGGTTTCTGATGCCGCCCTTCAATCAGCGCCAGGATAATACCGCCGATAATCAACATAGCGGCCACCACGTAAGGAGTGAACAGTTTCTCCTCGATCAGATCGCCGAATAAAGCGCCCAGGAAAAGCGCGGGCAGGACGCCCACCAAAACCTTAAGCCATAAATTCCAAATAATCTTGTTTTTATCCTTATCCGCGGAAAATGGCCACAGGCGCGGCCAAAAATAAACGACCACGGAAAGAATCGCTCCCAGCTGGATAACGATATCGAACATGATCGTAAAATCCCCGCCGAAAGAAAGCCACTGGTTAACGAGAATAAGATGCCCGGTCGAAGAGATAGGCAAAAATTCGGTTACCCCCTCGACTATTCCCAGGATGATCGCTTTAATTAAACCGACAAACATAATTCTTATTTTATAAACCCGTGATTCCCTTATTATTGTCGATGCTGCCGCCGTTTTGAATTACTGTCCCGGGACCGGCCGTAACGCTCGCAATCAGCCAACGGCCGCCGGTCTCGACAACGGTCAAATCGACAGGCCGCCTGGCCGCCACGCCGCCCTGCGTCACTTCCATACTGGTCACTTCGATGATATTTCCGCTTACCTCGTAAGTATCAGACCCCAGCTGTTTAACCGCGGAAATCTCGATCCTGTCCGGCCAGGGGCTCGAGGTGAGCTCTCCGAGCGCTTGAGACGGATCGTTCTCCCAAGCCGTGAGCAGAGCGGGGATAAGATAATTGCCGTAGCTGTTGGCGATATCATCCGCCGCCGTGGGAGCGAGTAAAGACACGTTTTTCAGGGCGCGGCCGAAATTACCGACCAAAGACCTCACGGCCTTGGCGTCGGTCAGATTCAGGTTCGCCGCGTTTTGCCTGTTTATCTCGAAACGGGCATAAAAATACGCGCCCGCGCATGCCGCGATGATGAAAATCAATATCGAAAATGATAAAAAAATTTTCCTGTTCATGCCCTTATTCTATCACAATAATACGATCAAGTATATATTGAGAGAAAGAAATTATTTTCCAGTATCGCGCATTTGCCATATTCAAAAAAATATATTTAATTTTCCCGCTAAAATCGCTTTCTCAAATTAACAAAATTGCCCGCTACACCGAAAAACGGCAAAAAACGGCATCAAAAAGAGACCGTTTTCGCTTATTATGACGATGCTAATAAATAATGGAAATTTACTTTCTCCCGAACGCCTTAATGGAGGCGGCCACGGCGCGCACGGCCGACCGATCAAGCGCTTTAGGCAAAATCTTCTTCTTTGTCGGCCGGCTAACCGCGTTCGCCAAAGCCGCGGCCGCGGCCAGTTTCATCTTAAGCGTCAGTTTCTTTATTCTCGCGTCCAATAATCCGCGGAAAATTCCAGGAAAAACCAAAACGTTATTTATCTGGTTGGGGTAATCGGAACGGCCGGTGCCGACAACCGCCGCCCCGGCCGCCAACGCGGCAGGGGGCATGATTTCCGGCACCGGATTGGCCAAGGCGAATATAATCGGCTGCGGATTCATGCTCTTAACCATATTCTCGTCCACCAGATTGGCCCTGGATACGCCGACAAGAACATCAGCCCCGGGCATGGCCTCCTCCAATCGGCCGTCGATTTTTTTCTTGTTCGTTTTCTTCGCGATCTCTTCTTTAAAAGGATTAAGATTTTCCCGACCGGCATAAATAGCGCCGATACTGTCAATCAAGATTATGTCGCGAACGCCCCTGGCCAAAAGCAGTTTAGTGGCGGCAATCCCGGCCGCGCCGGCGCCGTTTACTACTACCCGCAGCTTTTTTATCGCCTTTCCCGTTACCCGGCAAGCATTGATCAAGGCCGCCAGAATCACGATGGCGGTGCCGTCCTGATCATCGTGGAAAACGGGAATGGATAACTCTTTTTCCAACCGCTCCGAAATCTCGAAACAACGAGGGGCGGAGATATCTTCAAGGTTTATACCACCGAAACTGGGTTCGATATCCCGGCAAAATTTCACGATCTCGTCGGTGTGGGTAGTATTAATACATAAAGGCACGGCGTCAATACCAGCGAATTCTTTAAATATAGCCGCCTTGCCCTCCATCACCGGCATGGCCGATTGCGGTCCGATATTACCCAAGCCCAAAACGGCCGTACCGTCCGTTACGATCGCCACCTGATTGGCGCGGTTAGTCAGTTCCCGCGACCGCTCGCGGTCACGCCTGATCGCCAGGCAAGCGGCGGCCACGCCCGGAGTATAAGCGGCCGCCAGGTCCGCGGATGATCTAAGGGGTACTTTTGACCTGACCTCAATCTTGCCCCGGTATTTTTTATGCAAGGCCAGGGCTTCTTTGGCGTAATCCATAAATTTATTTGAAAACTTTTAAAGACCGCGAATCGCCTCGTTCAACTCGCCGGCAAAAGCGTTTTTATCCCGGTAACCGACGAATTCTTTAACGACGCGTCCCTGATGAAAAAGCTTCATATTGGGAATACTTTGGACATTGTAAGACGCGGCCAAAGCGTTATGGGCCGCATTTTCCACGTCCAGCTTGGCAATCTTGATTTTTCCGGCCATGTCGACGGCCAGCTCGTCTAAAACCGGGGCCATCATGCGGCAGGGTCCGCACCAGGGCGCCCAGAAATCGACGAGTACCGGCAGTTCCGGTTTAAGAACTTCTTCCTCGAAGTTTTGCTCGGTTAAAACGATTGGTTTATTCATAGATTTTCGGCCTAAGCTTATGACTTAAGCGGTTAAATTTATTATTATTGGCATATTTTTTATCGCGCCCGCAGCAGGGTCTTTATATACTCGTCGCTGATTTTCCGGCGGCTGTTATTCTTACAAATCAGGTCATGCTTCAGGATTTCCGCTCCGAGCATGGACAACGCCTCTCTGGCCGCGACCACCTGGCGGAGAATGGCCAGGCATTCCCTTTTTTCCTCGATCATGCGCCGTACGCCCTTAAGCTGGCCCTCGATGCGCGCGATGCGGTTCTTTATTGCCGTATCGCTTTTGGCGTTTCTTTTCATAGTGTAATTTTAATTTAATATATACCCCCTATGGGTATATAGATATAATAGCACATGCACAAATCCTGTCAAGCGCCGGTTTTCCCGATGGTATCCGCGGTAAACATATGCATGCTTTATTATAAACAAAAACGCATCTCGCCACAATGCCGCTCCTTAAAAAGTATCGAATGCCATCATAAAAGCCGGGGTCTATAAATCCCGGCTTTTATCATTCGCTAATATATTCATGAAGCGCTTTCCCGCTTCAGTTTGTCAAGCCGCTCCCTCAATTTCTCGCTAATTTGTCCGAACGTGCCCTTCGCCACCTGCTCCGCGGCATCGACCCTGGCCGTATAATAATCCTCCAGCGTCCGCTCCAATTCCTCGCTCTTTTCCCTATACTTTTCCCTGGATGACTCCGCTTCTTTCGTCTTAATGGTCAGTTGTTTATTGGCGTCCTCAAGCCGGGTATTCTTTTCGTTGATGCTTAAAAGAAGTTTCTTGTTGACGTTAAGAATAACGACGACGAATACCGCCCCGAAGAAAAAAACCAAACTGATCAAAAGTTCATTGGCGGTATGGAGCGGATAAAGTTCGAGCAAGCGCACGAAAAAGAATATATAACCCGCGAGAAAAAAACAAATCAGCCCTATGACGATATAACATGCCGGACCGATGATATTCCTTTCTATTTTTTTGTCCAGGGACAGGCAAACGATAACCGCGTAACCGAGCAGAACGGCGCCGCCCACGACCAAGGCGATATTGATCATATGATAAAAATTAACTTAGCGCTGTTTAATTTAGCGCTGTTAATATTATAGCATAAACGAGATAAAATAAAGATAAAATAAAGATAAAATTATTCGGTAAAAAACGAAAGACCCCCTGTTATTGGGGGCCCATAAACGAAAAAGTCCCGAAACCCGCTTTTTGCCGGCTAATCGCGCCTATGGCAATACCACCACGCGGCCATAAGGGTAGCGATCGGTACCGAAAGAATAAGCCCGATACTCCCGGACAGGGTTCTTATTATCTCCGTGGCGATGATTTCGCTGTTTACGGCCTGTCCCCAGCCCGTAAACGCGCTCT
>CAYVIA010000037.1:8015-10332 GCA_964451485.1 uncultured Gammaproteobacteria bacterium | reverse complement strand
AGCGATCTTTCGTTGCGGATGATATGATCATAAAATGATCTTTGCCAGGTGAATTCCCGGTTATCTAGGCTATGATGAACGGATTTTATTGTTATATCTTTGAACGATTTGACGACCTTCGATAACAACCCGTAATTTCCGGCCGCGTGTCCCATTGCGTCTGTTTAAGGACAGAACATTGTTCTGTCCCTACAATTATTTCGGGATTATCGATTACGACGATACCATGGACATGGTTCGGCATGATGATCCATTCGTCCAAAAATATGTTACGATAATGTGCGGGAATTGCCTGCCAATATTTTAAAACGATCTGTCCTAAACGGTTATATTGCATTTCTTCATTTTTTATCTCTCCCAAACATTCGATTTTATTCTGCACGCAAATGGTAATAAAATACCATCTATTTTGCGAATAATCACGTCCGATCAAACGGTTCCGTTTCCTGTTTTTACCCGTATACATAAATAACGGTTTACATTACGCCGTAGGGAACAAAAATTTTTATTCCCTACTTTCCCGCCATCCGCCTGCCGATAAGCACTCCGTTAACGCTCGCTTGCACGAGTCCGCGGGTAAGGCCGGCGCCGTCGCCGGCCATGTAAAGCCCCTTGATATTCGATCGGAAATTCTTGTCTACCATAACCTTGCTCGAATAAAACTTCACCTCCACGCCGTATAAAAGCGTCTCGTCGCTTGCCATACCCGGAAAAATCCGGTCGAGGGCTTCGAGCATCTCCCTGATATCGAGCATAATACGGTAGGGCAGGACGAGTGAAAGATCGCCGGGTACGGCATCGGCGAGCGTAGGCCTGATGTTGTTGCGGAAAAGCCGCGCTTCGGTCGTGCGCCGGCCGCGCCGGAAGTCGCCGAAACGCTGGACCAATATCTTATTGCCGGAAAGGAGATTGCCGAGACGGGCCACGGATTTGCCGTACTCGATCGGCTCGCGGAAAGGTTCGGTAAAATGATTGGAGACGAGAATGGCGAAATTGGTATTGTTAGTCCTGTGAATCTTGTCTCCGTAGCTATGGCCGTTCACCACCGCCAGGTTGTCATTATAATATTCCGCGGCCACGATCCCGGCCGGATTCTGGCAAAACGTCCGCGCCTTATCGTCGAAGGTCTTGGTATAATAGACGAATTTGCCTTCATAGATCGAGTCGTTCACCTTTTTCATGATCTCGTTCCTGACTTCGACCCTGACGCCGATATCGACCACTCCCACCTCGGTGTCGATCTTGTGCCTGGCGCACCGGCGCTTGAGCCAATCGGCCCCCTCCCGGCCGATAGCGACGACCACCTTGGGGGCGTGATATTCCTTATCCGCGACCACGCCGCGTATCGCGCCCTTCTCCACGATCAGATCCTTGACGCTCCGGTTAAAAATCATTTCCACGCCGCGATCAAGAAGTTCCCGCTGGATCTTTTTATAAATTTCGTAGCTTTTTTCCGTGCCCATGTGCCTGATAGGCGAACGCAGGAATTTTAGATTGCTTTGGATCGCTTTCTGCTTCAGCTCTTCGATAATTTCCCGGCTGGCCTCATCTCCGTAAATCTCCGGACTGGCGCCGTAGGCGAGATAAATGTCGTCGACGTATTTGATGAGGCCCGCGAGCTTGTCGTAAGATACATAGTCAAGAAGGTCGCCGCCAATCTCAGGCGAAAGGCAGAGTTTGCCGTCGCTGTAAGCCCCGGCGCCGGAAAAACCGGTGGTGATATTGCATGGCCGGCAGCTTTGGCAAACGCCTTTTCTTCTTTTCGGGCATACCCTGTTCTCGATTCTTTGACCTTTCTCGATGATCAGGATTTTCCTGCCCGGATCTTTTCGGGTAAGCTCCAGCGCCGTAAAAATCCCGGCCGGGCCCGCACCGACGATAATGACATCGAATTTTTTCATTTTTCCCTTACTTAACTTATTATCCATATTTTTATCCTCCTTCCTTATTATATAACAAAATCACGGTCTTTGCACTTTAAGGAGGCGCATACGACAAAATCCCCTCCCCGCGAGGTGAAACGTATTACTTTAGATATAGGCATAATGCCGAAAAATGTATTATTTTGATGAGGATGCCAGGGGAGGGCATGTGTATAACTTTTTTTATTTATTTTTTATTTATTCATTATTAGCTAATAATTACCCCCTTGACATACTTTTTAGATGTGCTATGATGATAATAAGATTGAGAGTAAATTGAAGCTTAAAATTAGAGTATGAGGAAGCGGGCACGGTTTTGAGCCCCAAGGACTTAAAACCGTGCCCACCACTCTACTCTTAAAAAACAACCCAACCAAAACCCGAAACTCCAAAAC
>CAYVIA010000037.1:0-7915 GCA_964451485.1 uncultured Gammaproteobacteria bacterium | reverse complement strand
AAACTCTCAATCTTTTCTTTTGTCCAAATTCGTCCATACAGGACTTTTTTTATTGCTTAAGACGTCCGACGTCTATCGAAGACGTCGGACGTCTTTTAAGTTTATTCGCTTTTCTCCATATAATCTGATATACTAAAAATAGCGAAAATAATTCTTGCTCATTATAAAAATCCATCCGCAAGGAGGTGATATTTTTGACTGGCGGCGAACACAAACACGAGCACGACCACCATCATCACGGCCATAGCCATCATGATCTCGAAAACGTGAACAAAAAACGCCTCTGGCCGGCTTTCTGCCTGGTAACCGCTGTCATGCTCCTGGAGGTTATTGTTGGCTATATTACCAACAG
The DNA here is from genome assembly GCA_964451485.1 of uncultured Gammaproteobacteria bacterium. GTDB lineage: Bacteria > Patescibacteriota > Patescibacteriia > Patescibacteriales > UBA12075 > CAYVIA01. The sequence continues at coordinate 7,563 of CAYVIA010000037.1, read as the reverse complement.
CTCGGCTCTTGCCAACGACGGCTATCATATGCTGGCTGACTCCTTTTCCCTGGGGCTGGCTCTCTGGGCGGCCAGCGTTGCCCATAAGAATAAAACGGCGGAAGTCAACGCTTCTTTGGCGAACGGTATTATTCTGGTGATGATGTCTTTTTATCTCGCTTATTCCTCCTACGAACGTTGCTTTTGCCCGCGGGAAATCGGCTGCGCCACGGTCATGGTCGTGGCCTCCATCGGTTTGCTCGTCAATATTATCCAGCTTTTTATCCTGCACGGGGGAGACATGGAGAACCTCAATATGCGCGCGGCTTTCCTGCACGTGGTGAGCGATACTCTCTCCTCCTGCGGCGTCATTGCCGGCGCGATCATTATCTATAATGTAGACGACCCCCGCTATCTTATTATCGACCCCCTCGTGGGTCTGGCCATTGCCGCCCTTATCTTCCGCTATGGGATTTTTTCCGTCATCATCAAGGCTCTGAAAGAAAGGCGCGAAAGAATAGCATGAAAAAAATAAGAGATGCGAATGCATCTCTTTTCTCTTTGGATTTTTTATTCGAACGGCCGATATCCGATCTCCGGCTCAATGCCCAGTTCCGCTTCCACCCAGGCGCGGGTTTCCCTGTGCAGAAGGATTTTTCCCCTTCTCTCGAGATACCATTCGGCCACGCTTTGCTCCGCTTTTTTGGCCCTGGCCGCGCCGCGCATATCGGCAATCATCTCTTTACGGTATTTGTCCGGCATGGGAAGAGCGGAGTTTCGACCCCGGGAAAACATTATCCAGTAATGATAATGGTGCCTGTTCCTCTTCTGGTGATAATTCCAGGCAAGCGTGTATTCCTCATGCTCCCGTTCGCTCATGGGCCGGCCGCCGAAATAATATTTGGCATAAGGAATGAATTCCACCGGTCGGAATTTAGTCAGGTCATGCGCTATTCCCCGCCAGTAAATCCCGTAACGGGCGCATTCCCGAAAAACGAACCATTTATGCCGCAGTAGATAAACGAAATACTGCCAATACTTTTTCACGGCCTCCTCCTTGTCGGTAGTATTATTTTTTTATTTATCCATCCCCAGTATAACATCTCCGCCTTTATTAGGAAAGAGCGCCCGCCGCATATAAAAATATTTCCCTGAATTTTGAATAAATAAAAAAATATGTTATAATATACACAGTCCAACAATATCGATAATTTTAAGTATTTTTAAAATAAGTATTTTAAAAAATTAATTCTAAAAATTATGTTCTTATACCGGAACATTTTAAGCCAGGCATGGAAAATAACCTGGCGCTACCGATACTTATGGTTTTTCGGCTTATTTGCCGCCCTGCTGGGCAATGGCGGGGAAATGGAAATCGTTTTGAACGGCTTCGACGGCGGTTCGTCCAATATCATCCCCGGCCTGCAAAGCCTGCACGGCCTGCTGCAAATCGATTTTTTCAGCGTGCATACGCTCGACAATATCGGCCAACTGCTCATCAACGATCCGGCGACCCTGCTGGTCAGCCTGGCGATTTTCCTGCTAATAATTTTTCTGACCGCTTTTATCGTCTGGCTGGTAATAATCTCGCAAGGAGCGCTGGTTCATAATGCCGCCCGCGTCATTTCCGGAAAAAAGCACGACTTCAAAAGCGGGTTGGAGGCAGGTATGAAAAAATTCTGGCCGGTTTTCGGACTGAACGCTACCGTCAAGATCATTATCTATATACTACTCCTGATCGTCAGCTTGCCGGTTCTGGCCGAGACCTACCGGTCGACAGCGACGATTTCCCTTTCGTTCGTAATTCTGTTCCTGATTTTCGTGCCCTTGTCCGTCGTTCTCTCTTTCGTCGTGAAATACGCCGTCGCCTACGCCGTGATCAAAGGCAACCATTTTATCGATGCCATCCGGCTGAGCTGGAGATTATTCACGCGCAACTGGCTCGTCAGCGTCGAAATGGCCTTTTTGCTGTTCTTCATAAATCTGCTGGCCGGCTTATGCCTGCTGTTCCTGATATTCGTCCTGGCCATACCGTTCCTGTTTGTCGCCTTGGTCTTCATTAAATCCGGACTGTTCTTCAGCTTTTGGGCCGTCGTCATACTGGCCATGATCCTGTTCCTGCTGATAATCATGTTTGTCGGCGCCTGTTTGGCGGTTTTCCAGATATCGTCCTGGACGGGACTGTTTATCGAATTGACCGGCCGCGGAGGCACGAGCAAACTGACAAGAATATTCAGCCGGTCGTAATCGAAACCCGCGAACCGCGAAAAAATTTTTCACGTTTCAATACCGGGGGCTGGTCGCGGCGCGCCCAGTCCCCGTTAGTTAATTTGTGCCTTAACGCCGTTCGATCATCAAACATGGAACTCTGAAATATATCGAATATATAAATTTATAATTTCCAATTTTCAATTTCTGAACAATGTCTCAATTTTCAATATTTCAATTACCGATCACTGAAAATGAGACCATTGAAAATTGTTTTAAAATTAAAAATTGGAAATTATCACTCTATGCCCGACGACGTACAATCGATAGAGGACTTATTGCCGCAAACCGATAATAACGGCGACGACAGCGGCGTCCAGGCAAAACTGCGGGACAAACAGCAGGAAATAAAAATAAAAGAACTTGAACGCGTAATCAAGGCCCGGGCGGAAGACTTGGGCGCCCCCTATATAAACCTTTTCGGATTCCCCGTCAGTCCTGATGCCTTAGCCCTGATCGACAAACACGAAGCGGAAAATCTCGGCGTCGTCTGTTTTTTTTATAACGGAAAAAAAATCCAGCTGGGCGCGCTGGCGCCGGAAGACGATGCGGTCAAAGCGCTCCTTAAGAGTTTAGAAAATAAATATTATGCTCGCGGGGAAATTTACCAGATATCGGAGCACAGCTTTGAATACGGCCTCGATCTTTACCGGACTATCCCTAAAATCCGGCGAATCGTACAGGGGGTCGAGGTGTCGGAAAACGATTTGAACAAATTCAGCGATAAATTCTCGAGCTTCAAGGATTTGCAGGCGGAAATAGACCGGGCGAAAGTAACGGATATCGTGACTATGATTATGGCCGCATCGATCAAGACGGGCGCGTCCGATATCCATATCGAGGGAGAGGAAAAATCGATCAAAGTCAGGTTCAGGATAGACGGCGTGCTGCACGACGCGGCCATACTCGACAAGGAATTATGGAAAAAGATCATTACCCGCATGAAAGTACTGACACGGGTAAAGATCAATGTTACCGACAAACCGCAGGACGGCCGGATGATAATCTTTACCACTAATGATCGCGTCGATATCAGGGCGTCTTTCCTGCCGACTAATTACGGGGAAAGCGTGGTTATGCGCCTTTTGCGTTCAAGCGCCGTGGGACTGGCTTTCGAGGATCTTGGTATTACCGGCAAGGCCTTTAAGATGCTCTCGCGCGAGATCGAACGCCCCAACGGCATGATTATCACCACCGGCCCTACCGGCAGCGGTAAAACCACCACGCTTTACGCCGTCCTGAAAAAACTGAATAACCCGCAAACCAAGATTATCACTATTGAAGATCCGATCGAATATCAAATTGACGGCATCAACCAGTCGCAAACCAGCGAGAAATATACTTTCGCCCAAGGCCTGAAATCGATCGTCAGGCAGGATCCGGATATTATCATGGTCGGCGAGATCCGCGACCTGGAAACGGCGGAAATCGCCATTCAGGCGTCCCTGACCGGCCACCTGGTTCTTTCCACTATCCATACCAACGACGCGGCCGGTACGGTTCCGCGCTTTCTGTCCATGGGCGCGAAGCCGTTTCTTTTGGCTCCGGCCTTGAACGCCATGGTCGGCCAGCGCCTGGTCAGGCGCGTCTGCGATGTCTGCAAAAAAGAAAATAAACTTGATGAAGAAACGAAAAAGAGGGTAAAAAAAATAATCGAATCCGTGCCGGAAGAAGACAGGCAGGGCGTAGACATAAACAACCTGAAATTCTTCAAGGGCGGGGGGTGCGAAGCGTGCCAGGGTATCGGTTACAAGGGCAGGGTGGGAATTTTCGAAATTCTGACCATGAATTACGAGATGGAAAAAGTTATCCTGGGCGGCCGCGTGAGCGAATACGACATGCGCAAAATCGGCGCCCAGAACGGCATGATCACCATGGTCCAGGACGGTATCCTTAAGGCCGCCCGGGGAATGACGAGCATCGAGGAGGTATTCAGGGTGGCGGAAGAATAATTGTCAGAACCACTGATTGTCACTGAAAACACTGATTACACTGAGTGCCGTACGAAAAAACCATTCGTTTTAAGTGAGTATTCTATTAAACAAACCATTCATTAACGAACGATTATGTTAATCGGATTCGAACAGCGATTCGAAATCAGTGAAATCATGTGTTAATCAGTGGTTCAGACAATATGATAAATAAAAAATTCATCCAAAAACTGAAGAAAGATTTCGACGCGAGTAATAGCGAAAGGCGGCAGATAATCTCGCTCGCCAATGTCGTTTTACATGATTCCAAGCGGGCGATTTTCTCCCTGCATCGCGGAGACGACAAAAAGGCCGGGGAAGGCCTCTCCGAGATCGAAAAAATATTGACCAAGCTCGATAAGCAATTCGGTTTTACCCGCCTGAATCAGGAAGGGGCCTACCGGGCGGCGGTAGAAGAATATGTGGAAGCGAAAACCTTTTATCTGGTCCTGCATGGCGAAAAGATCGACGATTTCAAAAACGTGAAACTGGGTTACGAAAGTTATCTGGGCGGACTTTGCGACCTGACCGGGGAGCTGGTGCGGCGGGCGGTGAATCGCGCCGCGGCCGGACACGCGGATGAGGTAAGCGGCATCAAAACCATCATCGACGCTATCATGGCGGAACTGGTGGAATTCGACATAACCGGCTACCTGCGCACGAAATACGACCAAGCCAGGGGCAATCTGCGCAAGATCGAACAGATCAGTTATGAAATAAAAATCAGAAAATAAGCTATTTGCGTTTTTATGATCTCGAGCGGTAAGCCGAACTAATATGGTTGTATATCATGTTAAATTAGTTATCAGTTAAACTAGTTATTAGTTATAAAGGACCATGCTTTTGTATGGTTCTCTTGGTTTCTAGCTATGGGCAAGAGAGATGCTTTAATTATCGCCGGCTGCTGTTTGCTCCTGACCGTTTTGATTTGCGGCGGCCTGAAGATGTTTTTAATTTTCAGCGATAATACAAATAATATTGAAGGTAACATAACTAATCCAACTAATTTAACCAATAACAATCGAACTAATCGGGATGGTGGAGGAATTTATACCAACAATCTTCCGGCTAACCAGAAACAAACCGTACACTTTCTCTTTTTCGGCGACATCATGCTGGACCGGCATGTGGGCGAAAGAATCGAGGCGAACGGCTTCGATTATCTCTTCGACGATCTGACCGCCACGACCACCCCGGAGGAAATGAGCGGGAAGAGAATGGATTTTACCGGCTATGATATCGTGAGCGCCAACCTCGAAGGGGCGGTAACGGATAATGGCGCGCATTACGCGCCTGTCATGGCTTATGATTTCGCTTTCTCCCCCGACCTGGTCGGCGAGCTCGAAAAATATAATTTCAACTTTTTTAATATCGCCAACAATCATTTGTCCGACCAGGGCGAGCGTGGTATAATTGAAACGAGGAAAAATCTTGACAATCTCGGTTTCGCTTACGCCGGATGTAGGGACGCCGAAACGGGAGAATGCAGTAGCCGCGTGATCGAAGCGGGCGGAAAAAAGATCGGCATGGCCGGTTTCAGTATGGTTTATCATATGCTTGGTACGGAAGCGGCGGCCGGGATCGTAGACGGCCTGGCGAGCACGACCGACGCGGTAATCGTCAATATCCATTGGGGGCGGGAGTATGAACATGAATTCGATAAGGCGCAGCGGGAAACCGCCCATACTCTTATCGACGCCGGAGCCGATATCGTTATCGGCCATCATCCTCACGTGGTGGAGGGCATGGAGATCTACCACGGTAAACCTATCTTTTATTCTCTCGGCAATTTCATCTTCGACCAGTATTTTTCCGCCGATACCCAGGAGGGGCTGGCTATCGGCGCCGATCTGGACGCCGGCGGAGTTGCTATAACGCTCATGCCGTTCACGTCAAAAAACGGCCGGCCGCGGCTCGAAACCGGAGAGGAAAAAGACGCATTCTTAAAAAAATTCGCCGGCTGGTCTTCTATTGACGAAAAAATGGCGAACGAGGTGTTAAGCGGGGGAATAAAGCTTAAACGGAAATGATAATTTTAAAATTTAAAATTAAAAATTAAAAATTATTTCACAAAATAGACACTAAAAATAGAAGGCTATTCACCGGTAAAATTTAGCGAATCTTCTCGGGTGATAATTATGCATATCAAAAAAAAGCAAAAAAATTATTATTTCGCCATCGCGGTGATGGTCGGCTATATTATCGGCGTGGGCATGTTCGGCCTGCCCTACCTTGTCGCCAAGGCGGGAGTGCTGGCTTTCTTCGCTTTTCTTTGTTTTCTGACGCCTATCCAATATCTGCTTCATCTAATCTATGCCAATATTATCGTCGTTACTCCCGCTTATCACCGGCTGCCAGGCTACTCCGCCATTTATCTCGGGAAACGGGGAAAAAACGCGATCTTTGCCGCCAAGATGGTCGGCAACTACTGCGGCCTCCTGGCCTATATAATAATTACCGGTATTTTCCTCTATCAGCTCCTCTCCCCCTATTTCGGCGGCAGCGAATTCCTCTACTCCAGCATCTTGTTCGCCATCGAGGCCTTCATCATCTATTTCGGCATCGGCATGATCGCCCGGGCGGAATTGTTCATGACCGGACTTCTGCTCCTGGTCGTGGGACTCCTGATATGGCGGGGGTGCGGGTTTATCGATATGTCCAACTACCGTCTGCTTGACTGGCGCTACATGTTCGTGCCCTACGGAGCCATGCTTTTCGCCATGGACGGCGGCGGTTCGCTGCCGATCGTCGCCCGGCTTTTGAAAAAAGACCGGAAAGCGATCAAAAGCGTGGTACGCATCGGCACTTTTATTCCGGTAGTCGTTATTATTGCTTTCACCCTGGTGATTATCGGCATTTCCGGAGCGGGAACCACGCCCGACTCCCTGGCCGGCATAAAAGCGATGCTGGGTGACGGCGTTATTTTCCTGTCGCTTATATTCGGACTCCTGACTATGATCACTTCCTTTTTTGGTGTGGCCGAATCGGTAAGGGAGGTTCTCTGGTGGGACTTTAAAGTCAACAGAAAACTCGCCTGGGCGCTGGCGGTCTTCGTGCCTTACACGATATATGTCCTCGGGGTCAGGAACCTGACCAGCGTCATAAGTTTCGCCGGCGGCGTGGCCGGCAGTTTATGCGGTATCATCCTTATCATGATCTTCCGCCGCTTGAAGAAAAAGGACGGACTGGTTCTCTTCAGGCATAAACCGGGAAACGCCGTTACTTATCTCCTCATGGGTATGTTCGCCGCCGGCATGATGTACGAGATCTATTACTTTATCATGCAATAGCGGGGACCGTATAATCGGGATCGAAAAGGGATTAAAGTCGATCCCTTTTGTTTTTA
>CAYVIA010000036.1:4542-10664 GCA_964451485.1 uncultured Gammaproteobacteria bacterium | reverse complement strand
TATTTTGCCGGCCCGCCGATCTTAAACGTAGTCAGCGGCGCCAAAGGGATATTTTCTTTGATTACTTGACTAATCATATAAAATATGCTATATTAATATGAATTTCAAAATCCAAAAAAGGAGGGTGAAAAAATTGAAAATTTTAATCACAGGGATAGGAATTACGGGAAAAAGCAGTTTCCGGCAATGGCTGTTAGAGGAATTGGCAAATGGGGGCGGTTATGTTTACGGCTATGACTGTGACTATGACCGCGAACAGCTGCCAACCACATTCTATGAAAACATCCTCTACCTCATCGAGGACGTTCACGGCCCGACGGAAAATGCGGTGTTTCCGCTGAAAACCTTTGACCGGGTATTTTACCTTCTGCCCACCACTCTTACCCACCTGCGATTCTGGCTGTCGCGCATGGTAATCTGGTTCGAGAACGGCCATTTCGCCTGGGACGGAGACAAGGGTGGTTGGCAAGGGAGCGGCAAATCATACGATCCGCTTAATATTCCCGCGATTATCAAGGAATTCTGGCAAAACTGGAAAAATCGCAGAAAGTGGATCGGTGAGGATATGTCGACTCTCAAAAAATCAAAAATCAAAATCGTTATCGTTCATTCCCAAAAGAAAGGAGGAAAAATAAGATTTTTCTAAGTTACCCTCAAGTTGTCCTACGGGGCAACTTTTTTATATCTCTATCAACTTAATTTGTCTGAATAGACTGTCATGGGAGAATTTTTCATCGCGTTTTTCTTGCCTGGTGCCGTATACATATTTTGTACAATAAGCCAGCGCTCTTTCTAAAATAGCGAATTTAACGGCGGACAGCAGATATTTCCTTTCCCGGGCCGGTAATTTTCTTTCTGGCGCGTATCCCGCCATGAAGCGCTTAAAATTTTCTTTATTCCAGCGGCGCCAATTACCGTTAAAGCACCACCCCCGCAAGGCCTGTCCCAGATCAAGAAGCAAATATCCGTAATAACAGCGGTCAAAGTCAATGACGGCTTTTATTTTATTTTTCTGCCAAAATACATGCCGCTTGCCCAAATCCTCGTGGATCATCCCCTTGCTTAAATTCCCGGGCAACCGGATCCCTTCCATTTCTTCCTGCCAGACACGAACGAATTCATGGCTCCGGCCGAAATTACTTTTTAAAATATTCTTCTTTTCCCGATGGAAATATCTTTTTGTTTTCTCGATTCCAAAATCAATATTTTTCCTGGAGCCCCCGGCGTCATAATTTCTGACTATCCGATGCATTCTTCCCAGAAATTTACCGACGGCGAAAACCTGTGCGCCAATCGGAGAGCCACTCCCTTGTCTGCCCGTAATATACTCTCTTAGATATCCGTAACGATTCCCGATGCCGACCACTCTGCTTCCAGCCGCGGTTTTTAAGTAATTCGGAACCGGCAAACCGCTTTTTTTCAGGCGATCGACAAGGTCAAGTTCGCCTTCGATCTCCTTTTTGTCTCGCCAGCGAAGTCCATCGCCGCACAAACGCAAAAAATACCTGCTCTTGCCAGCCATAACCAAAAACGCTATATTACCGCTGGTATCGATCTTTTTGATCATCACCGGATGCTTAAGGCAATATCCATCCAGTATGCTCATGATATCTTTTTTGTTTATTTCGGCTTGTGCGTTCATAACAATTCTTTTAATCCCCGCGCGTTTTCCGCGGCGTACCCCTTGGTGTCGTTATTGAAATAGACGTAAATATCTTTCGCTTTTCTTCTCCATCCCCTGATTTTATCGGCCAGGTTTTTAAGATGCCCGGGCCTGTAGCGCGAATCGTAAAGTCCGGCAGGGCCATGCATTCTCATATAAAGCCAGTCGGCTGTCATTGTTTCATCAAGCGGAATGCCTTCACCGTAGGAAAAAACCAGGGCGGCGTTATGTTTGCGCAAAATATCCAGTGCCTGTGGGTCGAACCACGATTCGTGCCGCGCCTCCAGCGCTATCCGGTATTTTGCCGGAATCGTCTTCATTAATTTTTTCAGTTTGTCCTTATTGAAATGGAAATTAGGCGGTAATTGCACGAGAATCGGCCCTAATTTTCTCTTAAGTCCGCCGGCGTTATCGATAAACCTCTGCCACGGTTCCTCCGGGTCGTTTAATTTTTTTATATGGGTCAGGTAGCGGCTCATTTTTACGCTGAAAACGAAATTTTTCGGCGTCTGTTCGCGCCAGTTGGCGAACGTTTTCGCTCTCATCTGGTGATAAAAAGTGGCGTTTATTTCCACCGTATCGAAAGACCGGCTGTAAAATTCAAGCCATTGCCGGTTGGAAATATCCGACGGGTAAAAACAGCCGTCGCTCCAGTCTCCGTAAGACCACCCCGATGTACCTATATAAATCATATAAAACAGGACTTATGTGTTTGATCACCGGCCGGCTTAATTTAGTTTATTTTTTGACTTGGCGCATTCTAGCTCCATTCGCCACCGGAGAAAAATCAACTAAATTAAGCCGGCCTTTTCTGGCTTTGGCATACAAATGCGTAAATTCTATAAAAATAGCCCTTGAAAAAATATTATATTTCTGCTATGATATTTTTAGTATAAAATTCTGCTCTATTTGGCAGTATTTTATTTATCGCCAATTAAGAAAACTTTTTAAAAAAGTTTCCCAATTCCCGCTCATAGCTCAGCCTGGTAGAGCAGCTGCCTTTTAAGCAGACGGTCGCAGGTTCGAATCCTGCTGGGCGGACATAAATTTGTTGCATTCCGCAGGGATGCAACAAATTTATTTTTTTTCAGCAGATATGAGAACCTGCTGTTTAACGGGGCTTCCGCCCCTTCGAATCCTGCTGGGCGGACAGAATAAAAGTGGACAAATATTTGTTCACTTTTTTATATTCAATAAATCTTTACTTCTTTAAATATTTCCTCTTCTTCAACTCATCCGGCAAATAATCCTGATCTTCTTTATATCCGTAATCCGGGCTGTATTTATAACCCTTGCCGTAACCGAGGTCGGTCATCAATTTGGTGGGGGCGTTCCTGATATGGAGCGGCACGGGCAGGTTGCCCAGCTCTTTGACGTCGCGCGCCGCCGCCTTATAAGCCGTATACAAATCATTCGATTTCTCGCACTTAGCCATATAAACCACGGTTTGCGCCAGGATGACGTTACATTCCGGCATGCCTAAAAAATGGCACGCCTGATAAGCCGCCACCGCCTGCTCGAGCGCGCGGGAGTTGGCCAAACCGATATCCTCGGAAGCGAAACGCACCAGGCGCCGGGCCACGTAAAGCGGGTCTTCCCCCGCTTCGAGCATCCGCGCCAGCCAGTAAAGGGCGGCGTCCCCGTCCGAACCGCGCATGGATTTATGCAGGGCGGAAATGATATTGTAATGCTCTTCCCCGTCCTTGTCGTATAAGAGATACGACTTCTGGAACGCTTCCTTGATATGCTCAAGCGTAATCTCGGCGCTGATGGTACTGGCGTATTCGAGAACATTAAGCGCCGTGCGCGCGTCGCCGTTCGACATCCGCGCCAGGGCGTCGAGTACTTTGTCGTCTATTTTTATCTTCGCGCCCCCCAGCCCCCTCTTCCCGTCCTTCAGGGCCGCGCGTACGATCTTTTTTATATGCTCCGCGGTCAATTGCTTCAAAACGAAAACGCGGCAGCGGGAAAGAAGCGCGCCGCGCACTTCGAAACTCGGATTTTCTGTCGTAGCGCCGATTAACGTAATAATCCCCTGCTCCGCGTGCGGCAGGAGCGCGTCCTGCTGCGCCTTGTTCCAGCGGTGGATCTCGTCTATGAAAAGAATCGTCTTCTTGTCCTCGATTTCGTTCTCCCTCGCTTTCTTTATCACTTCTTTAAGGTCCCTGACGCCGCTCGTCACGGCGCTGAAACGGATGAATTCCGCCTTGGTTGCCCGGGCGATAATGTGCGCGAGCGTGGTCTTGCCCGAACCCGGCGGACCCCAAAAAATCATAGAGGGTACCGTATCCGCTTCAATCGCCTGTTTGAGCATTTTCCCCTCTCCTACGATCTCGTCCTGACCCAGGAAATCGGCTAACGTTTCCGGCCGCATCCGGTCGGCCAAAGGAGAAATTTTCTTCTTTTCTTTAGTCGTTTTCATGCCTAAATAATAACAAAAACGCATTAAAAAAGCAATAAAAAAACGGCAAAATATTCATCCGCCGCACTTTTTATCTTTAACCCTACCATCCTACCATCCTACATTCCTAATTCCCCCCAAACCTTCTCTTCCGTCCCGCGTATTCTTCCAAAATCTTCTCCGCGTCGCTTTCCTCGAAATCCGGCCAGTATTTTTGCATAAACATAAGTTCGCTGTAAACCGACTGCCAAAGCAGGAAACCGGACAAACGCCGCTCGCCGGATGTGCGCACGATCATATCCGGATCACCAAGACCGCCGTTGTAAAGATATTTCCGTATAATGCCTTCATGCACCTGTTCCGGACTCAAATTATTCTTGATCATTTTCCTGACCGCGTCGATAAGCTCGGCCCGGCCGCCATAGTTGAGGCAAAGATGCAGAGTCCCGGCTCCGTTCATTTTTGTCCTGTTCATGGCGCTTAAGCAAATCTCCGGCAGATCTCCCGGCAACTCGGAAATCCGGCCGCTTATCACCACGCGGTAACCCTTGGAATCGAATTCGTCGATATCTTCTTCGAACGCTTTTTTTATCAGTTTCATCAAATAATTGACCTCGTCCCGCGCGCGATTCCAATTTTCGGTGGAAAAAGCGAAAACGGAAATTATTTTTACCCCATGCGGGAAAAACCATTCCGGCAACTTCTTAAGGATACCGTAGCCGCGCCTATGCCCCTCTATCGTAGGCAGGTTTCTCTCCCGCGCCCAGCGCCGGTTTCCGTCCATGATAATGCCGATATGCTCCGGTATATTTTTTTTCTCTTTTTCGTTCTCCATTTTTTACTTTTCCTTTAATGCGGCTCGCACCAACTTATTCTTATCTCCCGCGCCTCTTATGATTTTAACATTTTCCGGCGAAATTGCCAAATGACGCGCCAAAAACCGCGCCAATTCCCGATTGGCCTTTCCCTTTTCCGGCGGCGCCGCAATATCTATCTTAACCGTCCCATCGGCCAATATATCCTTCACTTCCGTCTTAGGTGCCCCGGCCCGCACACGGACATGCAGCATAACATGTCCGTATTTCATTAATTGCTTTTTTGTCTTGATCAACATAATTTCTAATTTCCCCGCCCGACTCGCTTCGCTATTCGAAGCGGGCGGGCAATTTCTAATTTCGCGACGACCCGCCCGCTGGCGGGGAGGAGCTTAATTTCCAATTTCAGAAAAAATAATCGCATTCGGTATATCCCGCCCCGGACCAACCATATACTCGTCATTATACCACAAAGCCGACGAACCGCCGCCGTCTAGATTAAGCGCGTAATCCGCGCCCAGCGCTTTCATCACGTCCGCCAGATCCGGTACCGTGGCGTTGCGTACGACTACCAGATAAACGACATTATCCTTCTCGTCATATCCGAGAGCGTTGCGCACCGTCTTGACGTACTTCTGTCCGTTATCCAGTTCCCAGTCGATGAGCGCGTTCATGCCGTTCTCGATCAAGCGCGGCTTGTTGCCGATAGCCGCCGCCAGTTCCACGCCGTTCACCTGGGCAAAGGCCTCGGCTACGTCTATCCCCAGGTCGTACGACCAATCCGGCGGCAGAAAATCGCGGCTATCCTTATAATAATAAAACTTGTTGTTGACATCAAAAGCCATCATCGGCCCCGTGGTCCAGTATTTAAGCTCTTCCTGGTTCACCGTCTTTTTCAGGTTGGTATTATAAACCGGAAAAAAATAATAATGGCTCGACTCGCACGAACTGTCGTCGCAGAAATAAGTTCCGTTAATGCCGGCGAAGCCGCCATTATCCAAAACGAATTTGCCCAAGGACTGGGCGCCGTAATAACCGTCTTCTTTGGCCACGTCCGAAACCGGGTGCAGCTTAGTAGTATCGGTGATAACGCGCAGGTTCGGGTCATCAAGGCCGATGGCCGCGTAATCTACCGTAAAATTACCGCTCGCGGTACTTATCGCCTTATGCTGATAAGAACTATAATAGTCGATACTCTCGTACGTCCCCGGTTTATGGATGCGCGCCAGGTCCTCGCTCGTGA
>CAYVIA010000036.1:0-4442 GCA_964451485.1 uncultured Gammaproteobacteria bacterium | reverse complement strand
TTCTCTCCACGTCAAGTAAAATCCGGCCGGATAAACGCTGACCCATAGTAGCGGCCCAAACCGGCAGCGGTAAAACCACTAATATTATGACGAAAACAATTTTTTTCATATTTCCTCTCCCATGTGCTATATATTCTATCATAATCACCGGTAAAGGCAAAACGCCTTAATCCATATTTAACCGGCGCTTAATATCCTGCCGAACCGTCTCCCGCCGCCCGCGATGAAAGAGCGGGAGAAATCCGCCGTCCGCCGATCGGTGGAAGCGGAGGGGGTGAGCGCCAATGAAAAAAGCCCTGTTTTCAGGGCTTTGATTTTTATGTTTTCAGTAACCTCATAAACGCCTCAGTATCCTTAGTGATCAAAATTCGTGGAACTTCGCTCCCCGGTCGTCTATCGTCAGGTAAGTGGATGGCGTAAAATAACTCCATCCGCTGTTCAAAAATTCAACGTCGCCAGCCGCAATCCTAAAAGACTCATGCGTATGGCCGCAGATAATGCTGTCTACATTCTTCGCTCGACCGTAAAAAATCGCTTTTCTGGCCATGCGACGGGACGGTCGTGTCCGCTTATGCAGTTTATCGATATAAATCCTGAACTTTTTATTTCCCCCCCCTCCCCATAATCGCGCCAGAGAATAAAAATAACAAGAAATCTGATAACGCAGGGAAAAATCTAAAAAAATGCGCTTAAATTGATGGCCGTGCATGGCCAGATATTTTCTGCCTGCGCAGGACCAGATATATTCATCGGTAATAGTAATATTCAACCGATTGCGCATTTTTATCATCTGTCGGTCATGATTACCGGTAATCATGACAATTTCCGATTCCGGTTTTTCCTTCGCTAAATTTTCCAGAAAGAGCAAAAAGCGCCATTGGCGCGCCGTTATCCGCCCGGGGCGGAAATACTGAAACGTATCCCCTCCCAGGATCAGACGTTTGAATCTCGCGTTCCTGATCAATTCCTTGATTTCTTCTTCCCGGTTACCGGGAAGAAGCAGATGCGGGTCGGACAATAAAAGGGTATCCACTGTTCCGCCTCTCCCCTCTGTGTTAGTTGCGATTTTTTGCATGTTGTCCATAAAACAAATTCTATTCATTAGCGATTTTCGTGCCGGCCTTACCGGCTAAGGCCAGAAGCGCGTAAGCAGGCGAGGTAATGAATACCTCCCCTCCTCCTCCCTCAATGAATTCCACGGCCGCCAGGACCTTAGGACCCATGCTGCCGTCAGGAAAATGTCCTTCTTCGTAATATTGCCTCGCTTCAGCCACCGTCATGCTGTCCAGATACCTTATATCGGGCCGCCCGAAATCAAGCGCGACTTTGTCTATGCCGGTAAGAAAAAGGATGGTATCAGCTCCGATATCCCGGGCCAAAACGGCGGAGGCGAAATCCTTATCAACCACGCCGTCAATGCCTTCGTACCACCCGCGCTTGTCTTTATAAACCGGAATGCCGCCGCCGCCCGCGGCGATAACTACGAAATTGTCATCCACCAGCCGCCTGATCGCGTCTTTATTGACTATGGCGAGCGGTTTCGGCGAAGGCACGACGCGCCGATATCCGCGCCCTCTGTCTTCTTTTATCACCCAGCCCCTTTGACGCGCATAATTATCGATATCTTTTTCGTTGATGAACGGCCCGACGAACTTGCTGGGCTTCAACATGGAGGGGTCGTTTTGATCCACCAGAATCTGGGTAACTAACGTGGCGATGCGCGCATCCCTGACGCCACGGTCATAAAGGACGTTTTCTAAACATTGTTCGATCATATAGCCCATACCGCCCTGCGTATCGCCTACCAGCACCCCGAGCGGCAAAGAAGGAACCGTCTCTCTCGACATCTCCACCCGGATAAGTTCATTGCCCACCTGAGGCCCGTTGCCGTGCGTAATCACTACCCGATGTCCATCCGCGATCAAACCCGCCACCCCGGCCAAACCGGCGCGGGTATTGGCGAATTGCTCATGAATCTCTCCCTTATCCGTTTTGCCGGTGATAGCGTTTCCCCCCAAAGCCACCACTATTACTTTTTTCTTGTTACTCTTCATATCGCAACCTCAAACTCATCCTCCTTAAATCGTAAAGCTTAAATCGTAAATCTAAATTCACGGTCAATCTATATAAACTTTTTCTCTTTCAATATCCCTTTAAGGTCCGTATCCCCGATCTCTTCAAGCTCATACCTGACTCTTGTCGCCGGTTTGTTTATTTTAACGAACCGGGACAGGTCGATGGGCGTGCCGATGACGACCGCTTCCGCCTCCTCGACCGCGTTGATCGTCTTTTCCAGATCGGCGATCTGCCGCTCGCCATATCCCATGGCCGGCAATAACTTGCCTATCCCGGGGTATTTCTCGAAAGTGGAAGTAATCTCTCCCACGGTCCATGGCCGGGGGTCGATCAACTCGGCCGCGCCGTTCCTTTGGGCCGCCACCGTACCCGCGCCGATCGTCATGCCGCCGTGGGTAAGCGTGGGGCCGTCTTCGACCACCAAAACCTTTTTACCCCTGATCGTCTCCGGCGATTCGATCGTCAGTTTCGAATTCGCCTTGATGATCGCGGCCCGCGGATTGTATTTGCCGATATTGCGCAGGACGGTGGCGACATCTTCCGCCCGGGCCGAATCCATCTTGTTGATGACAATCACGCCGGCGGTGCGGAAATTTACCTCTCCGGGGAAATACCGAAGCTCATGCCCGGGCCGGAGCGGATCGACGACCGTGATCGACAGATCCGGTTTATAAAAAGAAGTGTCATTATTGCCCCCATCCCAGACGATTACGTCCGCCTCGGCTTCCGCCTTCTCGAGGATCGCGCCGTAATCCACGCCCGCGTAAATCACCGAACCCATGGCTATATGCGGTTCGTATTCCTCCATCTCCTCGATCGTGCATTTATGCTTTTTAAGGTCATCAAGCTCGGCGAATCTCTGTACTTTCTGCGCCGCTAAATCCCCGTAGGGCATAGGATGCCTGATCGATACCACCTTTTTGCCCGCCTCCTTAAGGAGCGCCACTATCTTTCTCGTAGTCTGCGACTTGCCGCAGCCTGTGCGCACGGCTGTTATGGAAATCACCGGTTTCGAACTCTTAATCATGGTCGCCTCCGTGCCCAAAAGCGAGAATTTCACTCCGCTGGCGATCACGCGCGAAGCGATATGCATGACCGTATTATAGGAAAGGTCGCTGTAAGAAAGCACGCACTCGTCCACCCCGTGTTTTTTTATCAAATTTTCAAGTTCATCTTCGCTCACTATGGGAATACCCTCCGGATAAAGTTCTCCGGCCAGCTCATGGGGATATTTTCTTCCGTCGATATTGGGGATCTGCGTGGCCGTGAAAGCCACCACTTCGATTTCCGGGTTTTCGCGGTAAACCGTGTTGAAGTTATGGAAATCCCTTCCGGCCGCGCCGATGATGATTATTTTTTTCTTCATATTTTACACATATAAAAGCCACGTCTTACGCGGCTATTAATTATTCACATTGACCCCTATATCATAACAAAAAAGCGCACAATCCGTCAATTTTAAGGGCTGCAAAATAAAAAGACGAGGAATTCTCCCCGTCTTCTCTTTTTTCAATAATACTTTTTGTTGTAAAAAGCCAATTCCAGCTTTCCGTTCTTTCCTCTGCCCGGATTGCCCCGAAATAACGTTACACCGCAATTGATCGGTTTGTCTTCCCTGCTCAATTGCAGAAACTCCTTTTCACCGAAACGCCGCAAATTAGCGATCATGGCCAGAATATTGACGTGGTGGCTGATAATAATCACGTTCTTTTCGGAAAACTCCCGGGTTATGGTTCCGATTGTCGAATGAGCGCGCTTACGCACATCGGGTATGCTCTCTCCCTGAGGATAACGATACCGATAAGGGCCTTCCTGGTCGTAGAGTTCTTTTTGCTCGTGGTGAAGGGCGAAAAACACTTTTTTGTCGTTACTGAGCAACAAAGTCCCGTGTTCCTGCTCGCGAACGCGTTCTTCTTCATAAACCGGAACGTTACGCAGGCGCGGCCAGCCCTTGATGAGATTTTCCATGGTACAAAGCGTTCTTTCATAGGGAGATACCAAAATCACGTTCGGCAACTCGAACTCGTCTTTCAGGGCCGCGCCGACAGCCATGGCGTCTTTACCGGCTCCGTCGACGAGGGGGGTAGAAGCGTCGCTTACGCCCAGGGCGAACTTTTCCTGCACTTTGCGCGCCAGATGCCGCGTCCACCGGCTCCGCCAGTTTTTTTCGTATGCCCGCAAAAACCTTTGGTAGGTCTTGTCCTCTTCTTTCTGTTCTTTCAAAATATTATAAACGGACTTGTCATGTCTGATAAGCATCACATAATTCGGCCATTTCATGGATTAACCGCCTCCTTCCAAATTCTTCTTCACGAACTCCAGTTCCTCCCTGGCCTTTTCCCGGCCATCACAGGCGCCTTCGAGGA
>CAYVIA010000035.1:0-11073 GCA_964451485.1 uncultured Gammaproteobacteria bacterium | reverse complement strand
CCGGTCTTATCGACGAAATCATTCGGCAGCGAATTCCACTCGTCCGGGGCGAGTCCCTGCCCCGGACTTTTGGTCGTAAAGGCGCCCGCCTCATGATTGGGAGTTATAAAACCGAATACGCACAAAATCGCGCCCATTGCCACAACCGTAAAGATGCCGGGCCAGAGATAGAAGCTGTCTGCTATGTATTTGCGTCTATAATAATTTTTCATATTTATTTTCGATATACACATTCTAAATTGCAGCATTGTTAAATTGCTGAATCGTTAATTGCTAAAAAATTTCTTTGCTAACAACCAACAATTTAACAATGTAACAATTCAACAAAGAAATATACATCTATCTATACAAAAAATAATTTACTGCTGTGCCGTTAAAACTCTTCAAACATCGCTAGTAAATCGTCCCGATCCCGCACCAATTAATATGCCAATGGTGATTATTGGCCCAGGTACTACTAATAACGGGATTAACATTATTCATGTGGAGATAAACGCGAAAACCCGTGGTCATAAGATCACCCACACTGCGCCTATAAACACTCGACTGCCCTCTGGGCTCGAAATGCCGGTCGTCTCCGCCGACCCGGTCGTCTCCGCCGACACTGATAATATAAAAGGGGGTGGCTGAAAAAACCGGGCTGCCCCCGTTCGTAGTGTCGATATCTATATACATATTACTGCTGTATGGTACCCAATTATAGCCGGACCGGCCGCATACGATATAAAGAGGGTTGCCGTCCCGGTCCTGCGCGCCCGCGGTAAAAGCCGCGTAAGCGCTCGTTACCTGACTCTCGGTCCATTGCCTGTTCGCCAAATCACCCCCGCTCGCCGGATCGGGAAGAGCCGCAATCCTGTTCCCGTTCATATCAAGATTTCCGGCCATCACGTCCCCGTTCTGATTGGCGAAATCATCCAAAAGATAATTCCACTCCGCGCTCGTTATCTGGTTAGCCGGAACACCCGGAGGCACAGCGGCATCGCTTTTGCTGTAATTGTTGGTCAGCGCCAAAACCGCCCCCTGCCAGGAAAAAAAACAGTAAAACATTACGCCACCTCCCGCGATAGCGATAACTGAATTTATTACAATTTTCAGTCCCTTTTTCATAATTTCCGCGTTAAATCCGCGTAGTAATCCGCATTAAATCTGCGGATATTTAAAACTGATTCGCCATATTATACATCGGCATGATAATGGCCGCCACCATCATGCCCACGCCCACGCCCAGAAACACCATGATAATCGGCTCCATCAGCGTCATCAGGTTCGCCACCATGTTGTTTATTTCCCGCGTATAAAAATCCGTAATACGCCCGAGGATCACGTCCAGTTTGCCGGTTTTCTCGCCGATAGCGAGCATCTGCGAAACCATAATAGGCACGTCCTTGCTTTCCGAGAAGACCATGGCCAGCGAGTTGCCGTCCTCCACTTCTTTCCTCGTTTCGTCTATCAGATGCCGGTAAACGGAATTACTCACCACGTTCGCGGTAATTTCCAGCCCCTTGGACAAGCTCACTCCGCCGACAAGCAAGGTGGAAAGCGAACGGGAAAAACGCACCAGATATATCCTATGGAAAAGCCGTCCGAAAATCGGCAATTTAAGTAAAATTATATCCATCAATCTCTTGCCGGTCGGCGTTTTGGCCGCGTATCTTATACCGCCGCCGATGCCGGCTAAAATGATCAGCAGCAGCCACCAATAACCGGACATAAAATGGGAAACCGCGATAAGAACTCTCGTGGCCATAGGAAGTTCACCCCCGGTCTCCTCCATGATGGCCGTCAGCTTGGGCACCACATAAATCATCATGATCGCTCCGACCGCGCCCAACCCGCAAAAAATAAAAATAGGGTAAATCATGGCGCCCTTGATCTTCGAGGCCATGTCGTAATCCTTCTCCATCTCATCCGCCAGATACCCGAGCACGTCTTCGAGCTTGCCCGAGCTCTCGCCCGACCTGACCACGCTGACGTAAAAGTTGGAAAAGACCTCCGGACGTTTACCCAGGGAATCGGAAAGCTTCGCGCCGGCATCGACTTCGTTGGCCACGTCGGTAACGATCTTCTTGAATTTAAGGTTGGCTGTCTGGTCTACCATTAATTTCAGCGACTGCACCAAAGAAACGCCGGCCGAGATCAGAACGGAGAACTGGCGGGAAAAAATCACGATATCCTTGACCTTGATTCGATTCAGGAAAGGAAGGTCTATTTCCTGCCGCTGTTTCTCTTCCCTGATGGACGTTATTTCCCCTCCCCTGTCCCTGATTATCTCGATAGCGATATCTTCAGAGACGGCATCGACCAATCCCGAGGTCTTCTTGCCCTCTTTGTTTATGGCTTTATACTTATAAATCGGCATGGTTGCGTGAATAATAAATCAAGAATAGAGGGGTATTGCGGCGGAAAAAATTATTTGATACTCCGCCCCTTGATTCATGATTCATAATTCTTTATTCTATGCTATTTATAAACGGAATTTGAAAATTAACCGAAATATTTTATATGCCTAAAATATTTTTAATTTTCCCGACCACTTCCGACGGCATAGTGTGCGCCTTGATCAGGTAGTCGGCCGCACCCAGCGCCATGCCGCGTTCGATTTCGTCTTTTTGGTTGAGGTTGGTAAGAATAATAACCGGAATCCGGGCAGAAGTCCGATCGGCTTTAAGGCGCTCCAAAACCTCGAGTCCGTTCATTTTCGGCAATACGATATCAAGGAGGATCAGGTCCAGGCGCTCGCTCCCGGCCAGCCGTAAACCGTCTTCCCCGTTATCGGCGCTGACCACGCAAAAATCTTCGATCTCTAATTTAGTGCAATACATGCCAAGCAAAAACGGGTCATCTTCTATCAGCAATATTTTTATTTTTTTATCAGCCATGCGTAAAAATTTTCAAAATAATATCCAATTTTTAAAATTTCTGACCGTAGGGCCAGAACACTGTTCTGTCCCTGCTTTTTGAAAAAAATTTCAAAATTTTAATTCTCGCACACCCTCAAAATCTCTTCCATGGTCGTAGTGCCCGCGAGCATCTTTATGATTCCGTCCTGTTTCATAGTAATGAATTTCTGGCTTTCGTTGATTTCCTCCTCGGACAGATGCTTCTTGCCGCTAATAATCGCGTCCTTAAGTTTATCGTTTATGTCCAAAACCTCCAAAATGGCAATACGGCCGCTATAGCCGGTATTACCGCAGCGGGGACATCCCTTGCCGCGATAAAAAACCGGCTTCTCCGGGTCGAAGTCCTTTATGACCGTCTTGATGTATTCGGGCGTTATCTTTTTTATTTCTTCCTTGGTATCCCGTAAATACGCTTCCGAAATTTCGATCTTTTCCCGGCAATGCAGGCATATTTTCCTGGCCAACCGCTGCGCAATCACGGTGTGCATGGTTGAGCCGAGCAGGAACGATTCCACCTTCATATCCACTAAGCGGGTAATGGCGCCGGCGGCGCTGGTCGTATGCAGGGTAGACAGCACGTAATGGCCGGTCAGGGCGGAATGGATAGCCAATTCCGCCGTTTCTTCGTCCCTGATTTCGCCCACCATAATAATGTCCGGATCCTGGCGCAAAAAGGATCTTAGGCCGCTCGCGAAGGTGTAGCCGATATCCGGCTTGATCTGCGACTGATTCACCCCTTTAACCATATATTCCACCGGATCCTCGAGGGTGGAAATATTGACGCTTTCCTTATTTAAGATGTGTAAAATCGCGAACAAGGTACTCGATTTACCCGATCCGGTCGGGCCGGTAGCGAGCATCATCCCTTCGGTTTTCTCAAGATTGGCGTTAACTATCTTAAGTTGTATCCCCTGATAGCCGAGCTCCTCGAGCGTAGGCGCCTTTTTCTCCGTCTCGAGTATTCTCATTACCACCTTTTCCGCCCCGACAACGGGCAGAACCGAAACGCGGAAATCGACATCTTTGTCGTCGATCGTCAGCCGGATACGCCCGTCCTGGGGAACGCGCGTTTCGTCAAGCTTCAGGTTGGACATAACCTTAATACGGGCAACGATAGCGTCATGCACGCTTCGCGGCAGAACCAGGGTGGTATGAAGAATGCCGTCTATGCGGTAACGGACGCGGCTGTCGTTTTTCAGCGGCTCGACATGAATATCGCTCGCTCCGCCTTCCACCGCGTGCCTGATGATGACCGAAACGATCTTGATCACCGGCGCGCTTTTGATCACTTCCGTCAATTCCTTCTCCTGCTTCTGCTCCTTTTCCGATTCTTCCTTTTTTTCCTCCTCTTCTCTTGTTTTTAAGGCCTTGGACAGCTCCTTGGCATACGTCTTGTATTGCTTGAAGGCCGCCCTGAAACTTCCCGTCGATATAAGATAATACTTCGCCCGCAGTTCAGCCTCTTTGGACAAAAAATCCACCGCTTCGATCGCCTTGAAATTATCGGGGTCCGTTATGCCCACGTTTATTTCATTCTCGTTCCTGTCGAAGCAAACTATCTTATAATTTTCCGCCACCTCGCTCGGGATGGTGGACAAAACCTTGTCCGACACCTTCTTTTCCAGCAAATTTTCGTAAAGCAGGCCGTAAACATCGGCTTTGTGGCGAACCAGCTCTTCCGCGTCGATCAGCTGTTTTTCCACGATAAAATCTTCGACTTTCTTACCGATGGCCTGCGCCTTTTGTTTTATTTCCGGCAATTCCTCCTGCCTTAAAATATTATTTTTTACCAAAACCTGCAACAGTTCTTCTTTCTTGTCCATATAAAGATTACAAATTACGGAAAATTACAAATTACAAATCCGCTGCAAATAACACAAACGGATACTTGGCGAAAAACATTCGTGAATTTGCGATGAATTTGTAATTTGTGATCTTACTTTTCGAATGGATTCTCTTTGCCGACATCTAAACTCTTAACGTCAAATGCTTTTATTTCATAGGCGCGCAGGGCATTAAACTTCGAATCATTAAAGAGCCCGGTGTCCAGTCTATTCAATGTACCCCTCTCCTTTATTTTCGCGTTGACCATTTTCATGTTTTCCACCCGTGCTTTGTCCGGACCATTGTCCTCCATGCCCGCAGAAGAAAGAAAATTCTTTAATAGTAAGATGCCCGGAATAATAACGGCTATACCGACGATGACGACAATAATCAATACATTATTTTTAGCGCGGGTGTTTTCGATATTTTTCATAATTAAACTTTACGCATAATTATCGGCGCGAAATTAACCGCCATTACCGTTATTCTTATAATAATACGCCGTAATGTTCAAATTGACCTTTTTGTTTTGAGGAGAAAAATCCACCTTGGTTATATCCATAATCCTTAAACTGTTCTCGATCGCGGACAAAAGCTTCTTCAATCCGTTATAATCCACTTCATTGGCCTCTAAAGTAACGGCGATTTCGCCAAGTTCCGGGAGCGAGGCAGTATTTGCGGTCTTCGATCCCGCCGCCGGCCGCGCGGCGCCGGCTCCGTTCGCGCCGGAATCGCCTACGCTGATGCTCGTCGGGATAGATCCGTTTTTCAAAACGATCATTTCCAAAAGTTTATACAGATCCTCGGAACTGCGCTCTCCGGGAATCATTGCATCTATTTTTGTTATATTATCCTTTTTGA
Source organism: uncultured Gammaproteobacteria bacterium (assembly GCA_964451485.1). Taxonomy (GTDB): domain Bacteria; phylum Patescibacteriota; class Patescibacteriia; order Patescibacteriales; family UBA12075; genus CAYVIA01. Next base: position 5,488 of record CAYVIA010000035.1, on the reverse strand, counting down.
TACGATTATAATCATTAAGATAATTCCTTATCTTAACGCTATAATCCGTAAGCTGGTTATATTCCGTCTGTCTGGCCTCCTCTAAAGTGTCTATCTCTTCCCTGGCGTCCCTGTAACTGGGGCCTATAAAATAAAAATAGCCGAACACCAAAATAATGAGCACCACGGCGGCCGTAACGAAATTGAAATACTTTACCAGAATGGCAATAAGGAAATTCTTGTCGATTTTTTTTTCGCTGTTTGTGCTGGCCATATAGTTGCTTTAATCTTTATTCAGAAATAGACCGGGATTGACCTTAAGATCAATCCTGAAGCTGACCCCCCCGGAACCGCCGGTCGCCTTACCCGCGGATTCACCCCCGGCAACACCGACATCGACAACGTCTTCGTCAAGGCGCATGACTTTTATTTGGTCGGCTATGGTCTGAAAATTATCGGTTACGGCTCCAAGATTATACTCGCCCGACATATCCCCGGAAAATTTTCCGCTGTAATATACGTTTCTCAGGGTATCCCGCTCCAACAAACCGAAAAAATTGCTCCAATAAATATGCTTATCGAGCAGGGATCGGGCCAATTTCAGTTTGTCGTTAAAATTATCGACTTTTGACGCGTCCAGTTCTTTTTCCAGGGTAATAATCTTCTGCGTGATCGTTCCCGATTCTTCGATTAAAAATTCGCTCTGGTTACTGGCGTATTTTTTCCATACTATCAGTCCGGCATACACAACGGCGATAATCAGGAAAGCGCTCATGATATTTATCGCCAAAACGGAAATATTCTTTTTCCATTCGAAGCCGGACGCGTCTTCGCCGCCGACTAAATTCGTCTTCAGCACCGCGGGGCCGGCCCATTGTCCGTAATTCAAATTCAACTTTCGTCCGGCAAAACCCTGGCCGCCACCATCCGCCGGCGCGGCCATCTTGGGAGCGGACATACCGGTATTATCGCCCCCGCCGGGACTCTTCTCCGCTTTTTTATCCGGAGCGTCGCGGTCATGTCCGCTGTCCATACCGTTCTCTGCCGGCTTTTGAGGCAATTTTTCGTTTTTTGTCCCGGCGCCGGCACGGTTCTTCGTCCCGTCCGTTTTCGGTTTACCGAACCAGCCGAAAAAACCGGATTTTTTCCGCGGCTTTTCCGCCTCCGAATCATCTTTTTTCCCGCCGGCAGCGGCCGCCTGTTTTTCCGCGGCGCCGCTTTTCGTCCCGAAAGCCTTATTCCCGCGGACATTATAACTCTTATAATCGGGCGCGTCCGTCTTTTTATCCGTCGGCGAATCATCCGGCTCGGTCCACGCGACCTCCGCTCCGGATTTCGGTTTATTCTCTTTTGGTCCGTCTTTATCGTCCTGGTTATCGTCCAAAAAATTTATATCGGGCATAAATCAAAATTTTTTAATTTTTTAATTTTTAATATTTCGAACACTATTCCATTTCCCGCAGCGCCAGACCGACGGCGACCGACATGCGCGGCCCGATCTCCGCCAAGAGCGGCTTCAAATCCTCCGGATAGGAAATCCTGGCCCAGGGGTCGCCGATAATGACTTTCGTGTTCAGGACTTTAGACAAATAATTCGCCAGGTTGGGAAGCAGCGCCGATCCGCCGGACAAAACTATCTTCTCGCTCGTTTTTCCGCTCTTGCTCTGAAAAAGATTATTGGCGTATTTTATCTCATTCACTATCGGATTGAAGACCTCTTCGATGGCTTTCGGCACTTCGCTCTCCCGTGATTCGATCGAAGTAATCCCCAAATCGTATTTGAACTGCTCGGCTTTCGCCGGTTCCACATGCAAATGTTCGCCTATTTTTTTGGTGATGGTAAAACCGCCCACATCAATACTGCGGTTCAGGATAGGGATACCCTTATCGACGATCGAAATATCAGTGGTACCGGCCCCCATCTCGACTATCATAATAGTAGATTTATCGTTACCGAGAAGCGCCCTAACCAAGGAAAAAATCTCCGTTTCCAAACTTATCAGATTAATTTTCGCTTCCTTAAAAATAGCGATGTATTTCTTCACTAAGGACTTGGGCGCGCCGGTAAGAAGCACTTTCATATTTTTCTTGTCTTTCGCGCCCTTATCATCCTTAGTCGACGCCCCGATATCGCCGCCTATTCTTTTCCAGTCCAGAATCATCTCCTCTAAGGGCAGGGGGATAACTTTCTTCGCCTCCCAATGCACGGCCGCGGCCATATCCTTCCCCCCCACTCCGGCCAGATTCAGCACCGAAGTAAAAACCGAAAACGTAGGCAGGGCGGAAATGGCATTTTTGCTCGTAATTCCGGCTTCATCACATATCCGGTTAATCGTTTTCGCCGCCTTGATCACATTTTTTTGTAAATCATTTTGGCTAATATCAGAATTTTCACTAAACCCATATGACGCCAGTTTGACCTGATTCCCCTCTTTTTTCAAACTCACCGCCTTAATGCTGGAGCTGCCGATATCAATACCGACATAATTTGTTGAAGAAGAAAATAAACTCATGGTGTTCATTATCTGACGGGGATAGACCGCAATATACCCCATACTCCGCTACTTTGTAATTATTGGCTGGATATTATATAATATATATGGAGGTGTATAAATTATCAGCATGCGGCCACCTTTCCACAGTGTTAATTATAACATAAAATAATATAAAAAACAAAATAAGATAATAACAGAATGATCATATGACGGAATTTTTCTTAAAATATAAAAAAATCATATTATTGGCGGGGTTTATGCTGGTGGTGGTTGGTTTGGGATATCTGCTCTATCTTCTTTTTTTCCGCCCCCTGCCCTCCGCCCCCGCGCCTGCCGGCGGACAAACCGCCACTACCACCGGCGGCCTGCCTACGGCCGCAACCGGAACCGGACAGGTTATCACCGAAACGGGAACGGGAGGGGGGCAGGGAGCGGGTCTGCCCGCGGCCAAGGCGAGTCCTGTCGCCCTCGGAGGCCTGACCGCCACGGCGCCGGTCAATAACACCCCCAGCTTAGGCGCCGTCCTGGGAGCAAACGGCCAGGATATACGCTTCTACGACAAAACCAGCGGTCAATTCTATTACATAAACAGCGCCGGGGAAAAAATCCTGCTGTCCGATAAAATATTCCACCAGGTGGAAAACATTACCTGGTCTCCCGACGCCGATAAAGCCGTCCTCGAATACCCGGACGGTTCGAATATAATGTATGATTTTTCCCTGCAGAAACAGACGACCCTGCCCCGGCATTTCGAGGACTTCGATTTTTCTCCCGACGGCAATCGCTTCGTAGCGAAAAGCATGGGGATCGACCCGGATAATCGCTGGCTGGTCGTGGCCAATCCGGACGGTTCCTCCGTTACCGCGCTCGAAGGCCTGGGGGAAAATGCCGACTCGGTCTATTCCTCCTGGTCGCCTAATAGCCAGATGGTTGCCATGTTCACCAGGGGCGCCGGCCTTGACCGCCAGGAAGTATTCTTCGTCGGCCTTAATAACGAAAATTTCAAATCGACCATGGTGGAAGGACGCGGCTTCCGGTCAAAATGGTCGCCCGACGGCAATCGCCTGCTTTACAGCGTTTATTCGACCGACAACGGCATGAAACCGCAGCTTTGGATCGTAGATGCCGCGGGAGACAATATCGGCGCCGACAGAAAAAATCTTAATATGCAAACCTGGGCCGACAAATGCGTATTCGCCGATAACGCTCGCCTCTACTGCGCGGTGCCGGAAACGCTCGCGGAAGGAGCCGGATTGTTCCCCGAACTGGCGCAAGCGACAAAAGATGACCTTTACCTCGTCAATCCCGAAACCGGCAGTAAAAAATTGACTGCTATTCCCGACGGGGATTATAACATGTCCGACCTGATCGTCTCCGATAACGGCTATTATCTTTATTTTACGGACGTGCAGACGGGGTTAATCTATAAGATAAAATTGAAATAGGCATCAGACATGAAACCGCAGTTCGATAAATTGAAAAATCACGCTGAATGGTCGCGTGATTTTATCATAGACCTGATCTTTCCCGTCGAATGCCTCGGGTGCGGCGAAGAGGGTACCTGGCTGTGCCGGAGATGTTTCGCCGGCCTCGATTTCAAGCCCGCCCAATATTGCCTGCACTGTAAAAAAAGTAACGATTTCGGCGCTTTCTGCGCGGACTGTTCGTCCCATTATTCCTTAAACGGGGTCATGATCGCCGGAGATTACGAAAACGCGACCATTGCCCGCATGATCAAATCGCTGAAGTACCATTTCGCCCAGAATATCGCGGAGATCCTGGGCGACTATCTTTCGCTCTTTCTGCGCGATCTTATGAATAAATCGTATATTACCGGCGCCGACCTTGCCCGGGGAGGAGTTTGGCGCAAGGTCGCTAACGCGCCCGGATCACCTTCATTTTTCTTCGACCCGGCCGATACTCTCGTCCTGCCCGTACCGCTTCACGCCAGGCGTCTGCGCTGGCGCGGCTTCAACCAGGCGGAACCGATCGCCCGCAAGGTGGCGAAAAATTTCCATCTTACGCTAAATACCGGCGATCTCACGCGCACGAGCCACAGACCGCCCCAGGCCAAGCTGAACGAACGCGACCGCCGCAAAAATATCAAGGGATGTTTCGCCTGGCGCGGCGATAATCTCGGCGGCCGAAGCGCCATTCTGATCGATGACGTTACGACCACCGGATCCACGCTCGATGAATGCGCCCGGGTCCTGAAAGCGGCCGGCGCGGGAGAAGTGTGGGGGCTGGTAGTGGCAAAAGGATAAAAAAACATACAAATTCACGACTATGTTCGAAACAAACAACATCGCCCGTCCCGTCAGGAAGACGGGGCTTTGGACGCATCTCAGGAATTTTGCCGGAAAAGTAAGCATGGTCATGGAAACGCTCGGGTTAATACTTGTCTGGCTCCTAATCTTCAGCGATAAGCATAATCTCGGAGGATTCAGCCGCCGGGAAATGATCAGCTATATCCTTATAGGAAATCTGATAAGTTTCATTACCGGCTATCTGCTCGAACGCATCATCGCCCGCGACCTTATGAAGACGGACTCGAAACTGCTGGTTTACCGGCCGCTCGTATATTTCGGCCACATGCTGGCGAACGGACTGGGAAGAATATTCGCGCAATTCATCGTGGCCGTGGCCGTTTATCTAACCATTGTATTCTTCTTTGCCGGCCAATTGGTCATCAATTTGGAACCGGCCTATATCGCGATCATCTGCGCCATGATCGTGCTCGCGTTTTTGACCGAATTTTTGCTCGCTTATCTCGTTCATCTCCATGTTTTCTGGACTATCGAATCGCCGGAACTCTACAGGATTATGATAAGAATAAAAAAATTATTCGCCGGTAATTATTTCCCCCTGAGCTTGCTGCCGGCCAATATTTTTTATGCCAGCGCCATGCTGCCGTTCGCTTATTCGTTTTTCATGCCCACCGAACTATATCTTAAAAAAATCGGCCTGAAGGCCGGTTTGGCCGGCCTGGGCGCGCAAATGATCTGGATCGTCGT
>CAYVIA010000034.1:0-11343 GCA_964451485.1 uncultured Gammaproteobacteria bacterium | reverse complement strand
ACCGCTCGTTTCGATAGTCATAGCGTCGCCCGCGGCCGCGTTCCAGAAACGCAGGTCGTCGACGCCGGCGCCGTTTTTCACCGCGTAAAGCGACCAGTAATCACCGCCGGTGCCGAGTCCGATCTCGGCGTTATTGTCATCATTCCAGACGCGGATAGCCGGACCGGAGCTCGTGGCGTAAACCGTCAGGCGGTGATTGGGGTTGGACGTATCGATGCCGACATTGCCGGCGGCATTGACCGCTATGCGCGTATCGGGTATGCCGGTTACGGGGTTTTCCCGGTAAATCACGAATTTTCCCCCCCCATAGCCACTGCCGCCGGAGGTGCTCCGCAGGACATAACTTTCTCTATTGTCATCAGAACCCTTGAGGCGAATACCCACACCCCACCCAATAGTACTGGTGGCCACGATATCGAGATCATACTGGGGCGTGGAAGTGCCGATGCCGACATTGCCCTGCATACGGTAGATATTATAGCCGTAACCATGAAGCCAAACCGGACTTAAGCACCCGCGCGCGCCGCAAATATCGCCCGTGGCGCTGATATCGCCGTCAACCGTAAGAATAGACGAAGTCAGAGTGGTGGTGCCGATGCCGATTTTATAACCGCTGTTATACAGGGGGGTGGTGCTGGCCTCCCACTGCGCGCCGTCATATCTTAACATCTCACCGCCGGACCCGCCTCCGGGCATGGGAAGAATACCGCCGCTAAGGTCGTTTCCGTTCCAGTAAAGATTGCCGCCGACACTATAAAGGCGATTCGACGGATTGGCCGGCGAACCGGAATCGTTAAGTTTTATCCGCCCCATGATTTCGAGCTTTTCCACCGGACTGGACGTACCGATACCGACATTGCCGCCGCCATCGTTTAAAACCAGATTCTCCGCACTGAAAGGAGGGTTGCCGTCATACGCCTGCAGGCGGCCGTACTGGGTAGCCGCGCCGTCATACCGATAACCGATCTCCAACCGGGCATTGGTATTGTCGGCGCTCGACACCCAGACCTGCTGGGGCCAGCCGGGATTGACGTCATCCGGCCCGGCCACTTGCAAACGAGCGCCGGTCCCGGGATTATTGGCGCCGATGCCTATACCGATATTACCCGTGCTATTGACGTACAGAGCGTTGGCTGGTCCGCCCGAAGCGCCGCTTAAAGAGTTTAGAAAGATGGAGCCGCTGGGCGGCGCTGCCGACGGCTCGGTCCAGCCGATGGCGTAATGGTTGACGATCAGCGCCGAAGCGGTGATAACCAACAACAAACTAATGGCTCCGAAATTGGTTTTCGGACCTGGGTTAGTGTTGAACATAATTTTTTAAAAAATAATTTATTATGTAAATTATTCGAAAATTATTAATTTTTATATTGCTTCATTGTTCCATTGTTAAATTGTTATATTGCTGGAAATTCTGATCAAAGAACGATTGGCAATAAAACGATATAACCATGAAATAAAAAAGTCCGGGCACACCACCCGGACTCATCAACAAATAATGTGAAGTATATGCCCCTTCTAAATTAAAAAAATAAAATGTAAATACCAGGCCAATATCGCCCGGCCCCAAAGCAAAATAATAACTGTGGAAAAAGATAAAAACGTTCCCAGCGGTATGCGCGAGCCCCATTTCTTTTTTCCGCTTAAAATCAAACCGACGCCGACGATCGAACCCAGGAAATATGCTAAAAATATCGCTAATAATACATAAGGCCAGCCCAAGGACAATCCCATAAGCAGCCCCAGGCGGATATCGCCACCCCCAATCCATTTTCCGCGGGAAATTATGAACTGTAAATAGAAGAATCCACCTCCTATTATACCAGAAATCAGCATATTTAGCCAATTTGCTCCCAAGAGAAGATTAATGGCCACGATCACGGCGCAGGCCGGCAGAGTTATCTTATCGAGAATAAGATACCAGCGCAGATCGTAGATAAAAATTACCGTCATGACGGCGATGATGAACCAGTCGCGGAAGACATAAGCGAGGACATGAATGCTGGGAATAATCATAGACAAATCAACGTCCAGCCCGGACGCGATCGGCCAAAGCGCAAGTTCAGCTCTCCAGGCGAGAAGGAAAAGAACGGCCACGGCCAGTTCCACGAGCGGATACTGAAGAGAAATGCTTTTGCGGCAATGGCGGCATTTCCCCCGCAAGAGACAGAAGCTTAAAAGCGGGATATTGTCGTACCAGGCGATCTGCTTCCGGCATTTGGGGCAGTAAGACCGATCCCACATGCCTTCTTTTTTATGCAGCCGCCAGACAAGGCAATTGATGAACGACCCGATGGTCAGGCCGAAGAAAAAGACGAAGACGGAGAGAAGAATGTTCATAGAGCTTGAGATTAAAATAAAAATTATATTAGTATTCGTTCCGGAAACCGTACGCCGGTCTTCCGGGGGTAAAAAATCAGTATAAACTTCGGTCACTCCGTATTTTCCTAAAAATTCGTTTTTCCTTTTCTTATCATTGATGGTGTGGACATACGTAGGTATGCCTTTTCCGGCCAATTCCGCGGGCAGGGTTGTTCTCGCCCTTCTTGTTGGCATAGTTATAGCCAGCGGCCCCAAGGGAGTCAATTTATCAACCCAATCCAGCACGCTGGCATCGCTCCCTCCGTAACGGTAAAGAGTCCAAATCATCTGCTCATAACCCAGTCCTTTTATTTTCTCGAAATTGGCCGGATCATAAACCTGGGGAATTATTCTTTCCTGAAAATCGGAAATTTTTTCGGCTATGATCCGCAGGGCGCTGAAATTATCGTCTTTGACGTCCGTAACTATGACAGCCGATGGATTTTGCTCCATCCAGCCAGCCAGGGTATCCAATGTGCAATTTTTCGGGCCGGGATAATTATCGACCAAAGCGCTAAAATCTTCGAGAGTCGGCCTGTCCGGCAACTCGAATCCGAAAATATCCTTGAAATTATCTTTCCAGTCATGGATACAAACAAGTTGCCCGTCCCGCGTAAAGGAAAAATCCAATTCAAAATAAGCGAACCCTCTCTTGATATTATAGTCGAGGGCGTCGATACTGTCCGTGTATGTTTTTCCGCCGATCCCGCCTCCGGCGTGCGCCACTCTCTCGACGCGAAAAGACGAATCGGGAATCAGGAGATCGTCGGCCACCCCCGCGGACATGAGCGCCGCTCTAACCCCGGCGCCAGAGACAGGATCAAGACCGACCAGCTGTCTGACCTTATCCTTCGGCAATTTTATGTCTTTATCCAGGGTAACTCTGGCGTACTGCTCGCTTCCCCTGCCGGCAACCATATAATATAAATCCTTGCTGTCTTTTTTCGTTTTATCGACAAGCAAATACGGCGAATCGTCAGGATTTGACGCAATTACGCGACTAATATGTTTATGGCCCAGAATAATATCGGTTTGCATCAGATTATCGAGCCTAATAAGAGCAGGCAGCGTATAAATCTTTTTATCTATGGCTATGGTCTGTGATAACGGAGAGATGCTGACTTCCTTCTCGATGCGGGGATAATCCCAAAAAAGCGCGACGTCGCTTCTCCAAAAACGCAAATTCCGATGTATCGCTTCCGTTTCCGCGGCGGTCGAAGTCCCGTTTACCAGATCACGGCCAAGGCCTATTTCCCCCTCATATCCGAGAAAAGGCAGTAGCGTGGGACCGATATCGAGAGCTGATCCAATTTTCGTTATTTCGCCGCTCTTCCCATCCGGATCGATAATTATAAAAAAATTTTTCCTGTCCCCGCGCTCCAATAATCCGGTGGCGGTATTCTTCATCCCCAGATGGTCAGAGGCGATGACGATCACGGTGTTAGAGGCGTATGGCGAAGCCAGGATCTTATTCGCGAAAGAGGATATCAGGTAATCCGAACAGGCCACCGCGTTGAGCATTTTATTCCGGCCGTCGCCGTATGTCTTGTCCGGACAACTCCGGGAAATATAACCGTTGGGATGATGGGTGTCCAGGGTCAGGGTGAAAAAAGCGAATTTTTCCCGCGTGGAGGATAATTCGAGAAAACGCCGATAATCGAGATCAAGCAATGAATCGTCATATAGTCCCCATCCGTGGTTATACGAGCTGTCCGCCAGTTCAGGCAGCAATTCGCGGCGGCCCAAAACTTCATCGAATCGATGCGTCGAATAAAAATCACCCTTGCCGGCGAAACTCAAATCCACGCCTCCGTAATAAGCGAGATAATATCCCTCCCCGTGCAGTAAATCCCCCAAACAGCGCGCGTTCGGCAAATAATCGCTCATCCACGAAGACGGAACGTTCGGGCTCTGGACCGCAGTGAATAGCGGAATGCCGCACTGGCTGGCGACCATGCCGGCAATGGTGCAGCCCGCCCCCGTAACCCCTTTAATATCCGAAAAATAAACGCTTTTGTCCCTAAGCGCGCGCAGGCCCTTTATCAATCCCGGAAAAATTGACTCGTCGAAATACGTCGACTCCAGCCCTTCGGCATAAATATAAACGAGGTTCTTGCCGCTGCCCGCTGGTTTTATTTCCGGTTGCCGGTAATAATCATCGAAATTCGCGTCCGCGCTCACGGACGTAGCGCCGTAATACCGATATAAATCCGAAGTCGCCGGATTAAAACAAAGCGATAGGACCAGACACAAAAAGGCCGCATAACCGTAAATCGGTTTGTGCGCGGTATTTTTCCGTCCGCCCCGCCATATCCATCCCACAAAGACCAAACTGCCGATAATATACGACACGGATACGGCGATAAGCTTACCGTATTCTCCCAGCCCGGCTCCGGCCAAACCGTATTCAAGGTGGTACATAACCGCCTCATTGATGCCGTCGGCCGTAAAATAGTAAGCGATAACGTAAAACAAATAAAACAGAAGTGCGCATAAAACCAGCATGCCGAAGCATATCCTTGACACAATACCGCTTTTCGTCTTTTTGTACAGATAAACGCCGACCGCGAACGGGCAGGCATAGAACGCGAAAAGCATAAAAAGTTTTCCGCCCTCGATAACGTTCGACATTCAATTAATGGTCTTACGCGCCCCTCGGGAAAAATACAGGCGCCAATACTTATAGGGGAATCTGGCCGTCCTCATGGCCAAAGACACCAGATAACCGTAATTTTTCCGGAAAAAATAATTTTGCGATCTATAATATTGCTTCTTGGTCATTTTCAACCCGGAAGAACTCCGGCCAACCAGATGGTTAACGGCAGCGGCCGGATAGACGTATATTCCGTACCCCCCTCCCTTCGTTTGCCGACAAAGGTCCATATCCTCGAAATACATGAAAAAATTCTCGTCAAAACCGCCGATCCGCTCAAAAATCCGCCTTCTTATAACCAGGGCGGCGCCGCTGACCCAATCCGTCGCAAAAGAATCATAGCCGGACGCTTCATTTTCTCCGGCGGATACCAGTTTACCGATGATCGACTCCCAAAGCCGGGGAAACTTACCGCACGCGAACGGTTGTTCGCTGCCGTCCGCCAGCAATAATTTCGGCGCGACGATACCGGCTTCGCGGTTTTTGTGGAAAAATTCCTTAAGAGGGTTTAAAATATCGTCCTTGATAGTCGTATCGCTGTTTAAAAAAAACAGAAAATCACCCCGGGCGATTTTCGCGCCTTGGTTATTAGCGGCCCCGAAACCGCGATTATCGTCGTTCGCGATAATTTTTATCCTGTCCCCGAATCTTTTTTTTAGCGTTTCTACGCTTCCGTCGTGCGAATTATTATCGACGACGATAATCTCGAAATCATCCGTGCGGCAGTGCGCGAAAACAGATGCGAGACAATTCGCGGTCAGCTCCTTGGTGTTATAACTGACAATGATAATGGAAAAATACATAATTTATTTCGATTATTTAATCACCCGATCCAATATCGCGGCTATTCGCCCTGCCTGGAATTCCCGGTCGTATTTTGCAATCTCTTTTTTATCTGGGACAAACGTAAAATCGCCGGACAAAAATTTCCGAAAAAGACTGGCTATCGCCTCTCCGTCAAAATCACAAACCTCGCCGGTACCGGTCCGGACGATTATCTCCCCGGATTCGTTATCGCCGCAAATCCCGATAATCGGTTTGCCCAATTCTAAATACTCGAAAAGCTTGCCCGGAATGACGGCGTTCTGGCCGGGCACGCCATAAAGCAGTAAAAAATCATATTCTGCCGCGATTCTGGCCAGCCCGGAAGCCCTGTCCATAGGCGCGTAAATTTTGATGATGTCGTCTAAATTCAAATCATGAATGGCTCGCTTTTCCTCGTCCGTATACCTGCCGATAAACGAAAGCTCGAAATTTCGTTCATCTATAATCCCGTCTTTTTTGAGCCGCTTAAGGGCGCGATAAAGCGGAGAGGTATCTCTTCTTCTCGAAGCGTCGATGGCGCCGAAATGCGCGATCCGGCGCTTAGGGCCGGCGGATCCGGAATTTCGCGCGAACGCGAAATCATCCCTGTCGTAACCGTTATAAACCGTATAAACATTCTCCCTGCCGTATCGCTGCCGGAAATAATCCGCATACCTTCTTCCGACCGTAATCACGGCCGAAGATTTTGATACTACCTTCTCTTCAAATCGAGCCTTTAGGGGTTTCTGCCACAGCGCGGTCCTGATGATCGGCTCGAACATCACTCCGTCGTTGAATTCACTCACCAGCGGCAAGCGGTATTTCCCGCTGATCTCTATTCCCAGATTAAGGGCTTCTCCCGCCGGATAAGTGGCATAAACCAACCCGATACTGTTCTCCGCGATTATTTTATCTATCCCGGCCAAAACGTTTTTTCGCCAATAAGCATCGCCTTCCGGCACCGCGCCGAAAACGTTCTTCAGCTTCGAAATCACCTTATAAAAAAACTTGACCAAAGTGAAATCACGGCGCCAGCCGACCAAGGAAGCGAACCTGAATATATTTTTTTCATTCCCTGTCCGCCCGTAACGGTTTTGGGTGATAACCAAAACCCTATAATCGTATCGGGACAGGTATTTATAAAGGGAGTAAGGTCTGGCCGTCCCGCCGCTCGCTTCCGGCGGAAAATGATAAGCAATAAGTAAAACTTTTTTTTTCATATCTTTGTTAACCGCCCGCTCCGTCCCGCGCCTGGCCGCCCATTTTTTCTTTCCAGGCGCCAAAATCGATACCTGTTATTTTTTCCAACCGTAAAATCTCGGGATAATAGATCTCGTTCAGTTTAGCGCGTATATCGGCCGGCATATCCTCATATCTCTTCTTGCGTCTGCTCAAAGACGGCAGCGATTTGGCGATCCTGATCTCTATGCCGGAAAGGGACGCTTTCAGGCGGGGAAAGCGGTTCATTTTTTTACCGATACCCGTTTTTAACAATTTATTGCGGATAGCGTAAAAAAATCTGGCTTCGCCCGTCATCTTGGGCGCGGAGGGATTGACGGTCTTGTGCAAGCTGGGCGGAATGAAATTTTCATCGACTTGCAGGAAGCCATATATCTTTTTCAAAAATCCTCCCGGGTCTTTTTCGATGTCGTCATAAAGCGTGATCAAAACGGACCCGCGGGGAAAAAATCGCAAATATTTTTCGACGTAGCGCGAATAAAAACCGTAATCGGCGAACTTCGATGCCAGCAGTTCCTTAAGCGGAGGCAAATCGAAGATATAACGAGCATGAACGTAATGGGAATAAAAGAAATCTACCGGATTTCTCAAAACGATAATTATCCTGGCGTCGGGAAAATTCTTCTTTATCCGATACGGCGCTTTATTATCATACAAATATGCCACGCTGAATTCTCCCCTCTTTTGTCCGGGCTTGAAATGCGCGTAAAAATTCTCGTACCAGGACATGCCCCTGGGGTAATTACTCGACCACTTCCTTACGTAATAAAGGTGCCGGTCGTTGAAAAAATTCGTTTCTTTTTCCGCGGAAAAACAAATTTGCGGATGTTCGGCCAGACATCGGGCGAGCCAGGTAGTCCCGGCCTTGGGGGCGCCCACACCGAAAAAATCTATTTTAAAACTTTTCGTGCCATGCATATTATAATAATTCATCATTTAACGCTTTCACGCTCCGATTGTCGGGCGCAAGCCGCAACGCCTCACCGGCATAATAAACGGCTTGCTGCTCGTTTCCCATCCGCCGGTTAAGCTGGGCCAGCATATACGGCCAGGAAAAATCATCGGGATTAAGGCGCCAGCCCTCCTCGTACTCAAGCGCGGCCTGGCTTAAATCGCCGCGCAGTCGTTCGGCCGCGCCCGCTTTAAAACGCGCGATACCGTCATCTTTGGCCCTGGCTAATTGGGCGTTTGCTTCCGCCCGGACCAGGTCGTTCTTGCCGGCATAAGCGTTAGCGAGTCCCGCGTAACAATAATATTCCCGCAAATAAATATCCGCCAGACGCGGGGTCGTCATCCCGGCGTCATTCATATCCGGCAGGGCGGACAGAGCCAGACGGTAATTTTCGATCGCCCTACCATACTCGCCCCCTAAATAATACATCTTACCTAAGCCGTAATAATTCTGCGGCATCTCCGGGCTTAGAGCAATCGCCTTCTGCCACAACTCCTCGGCTGCGGCAAAATCCTTGTCTCCTCCGGCCGCCAGGATCGTCGCCATTTTGGCTTTGGAAAAAATATCATGATAGTCGCTCTCGCCCAAATAATCGAAAATATTTACAAGTATCCCCTCGGCTATCTCCCGCAAAGACGCGGAGGAAATAAGGTCCATGCGCCCGGCCAGCATTTCCCCGAACTGGCGGTCATAATACTTCTCCCCGCCGGATTCTCCTTCGGTATAGCTCCAAAGCGTGAACGACAAGGGGTAATTCCCGGAGATCAGGGCTTTTTTCGCTTCCCGAAAATAATAATCAGCCGTGAGCGGTTTTAATTCGCGACCAGAGAGATAAATAAAACAGGCCAGCGCCAAAAAAACGATAAAAAATTTATACGCCGCGCGCATCCCGGATTTGGCCGGCGCCGCGGATGCGGAAACGGCAGTATCTATTCGTCTGACATCTTCGTTTCCCGACCGATGCGAAACGATAACCAGCGCGAAAAACAGCCAAAAATAAACGCCGGTGGCGACGATAGCGAAGCCGAACAGAAGCGAAATCAGATAAGCGCTCATCGCCGTTAAGGCAAAAAGTGAAAAAGAATTAAGCCCTCGCTTTTTACTGATGTTATCGAGAGACAACTTAACGAATAAAACCAACAGCAGGAGATATGCGGCAAGGCCGATCGCTCCGCTTGTCATTAAAGTGTCGATCACGATATTATGCGCCCGGTTGGGATAAACATTGGCGTTATTGTACATCGCCCAATCCCGGCGGTAATACCCCGCGAACACTTCTCCCTGGGTTTCGGGGCCGTATCCCAGCCAGGGTCTTTTAAGGACCGCGTCCGCCCCGGACAACAGATTATTCATCCTGGAAGCGGCGCCGCTGCTCTTAAGATCAACCAGCCCCCTGACCCTCTCCCGCAGTAACGGGCTCTCGTGAAACGCGTAAACGGAGGCCACGGACGACAAAATCACCAACGACAAAAAAATTTTTACGAAAATGGCTTTGCGCGCGGAAAAAAAATCAGCAAAACGATAGCGGGCGGCCAGAATCGTGAATACAGCCAACCCGCCGCCGAATCCCAGCCAGCCGCCGCGGCTGTAGGTGAAAAAAAGGCAGGTGAGCTGCAAAAAAAATAAAAACGCGAAAAAAATCTTCACGGCCCATTGCCGATAAGCGAAAAAAAGATAGCCGCAGAGAGGCATGACCAAGAGAAGCCAGGAAGCGAAAAAGTTCGGCTGGCCCATGGTTGAGGTTATTCTGATCCGGGACGATTCCGCCCAATTCATAGGGTCAAGGCCCAGTTTTTGCATGATACCGTAGATGCAGGCGAAAAAAGAAGACATAGCCGCGGCCGTAGCCAGGCGCCTGATCTGTTCCTTATTTTTAACGCGCGACAGCAATAAAACGAAGAATAAAAAATAATAAATAAAACTTACCAATCCCTGCCGGCGATCATATAATCCCCAAAAGCTCATCTGCCGGTCAACGGAAAAAACAGTGGCGGCGATCAACGCGAAAAAAAACAACAAGGGAATAAGAAGATATTGGCGGAAAAAAAACGGACGGAAAAAATCACCAAGCCCCCCGGCGCGATCTTCCCCGGCCAGGACCTTAACCGCCGTCAGCAGAATCAACGCCCAGACCAGAATCCTGAATAACACGATTTTGTTCAGTTCAAAGATGTTATTATTGAACATGAAAACCGCGAAATAAAGCGGTATCGAAAAAACGATTGCCAGTAAAAAAAATTCCGCGAGTATACCCGATATCCTGCCCAAATTTAATGATTTTACCGTCATACAAGACACATCGTGATTAAAAGGATTATGCGCGCCCGCCATCGGTCAGGTCCCCTTTGCCACCCCTTAATTATACTCATTATACCCGTATAATTCAAGAAAATCCCGGTGAAACAAATCACCCACGCCCGCCAAGGGTAATGGCCGCCATAATTACATACCGCCTAATTTTTGCGTAAAAATAAATTTTCACGTTTCACGGGATAAAAATAAGGGCTGAATCGATTAGCCCTTATTTTTATACGATTGACATGATACGAATTTTACGGTTAACAACCCGGGTCATCACAAATTCCCGCCGGTGTCGCCGTGCGGACTCCAGCCGATATCCCTCCGGTATCACCCTCGAGAGTATATTCCAAAGTATAGGTGGTAGTATCACCGCCCCCGTCGGTATAAGTATAAGTACCGGCGTTTTGCGGATCATCCGGTATGGACGCCATGTATGTAGTAGTATTACCGCCGCTGGTGTAGGACAATGCAAGGCCCGGAGCTACAACCGCAGTTGCCGGATAAGCCGTCGCGTCATTGTAGTACAGCTCCAAAGCCGTCTGGATCTGCTTAACGTCGGCTACGCGCCTGGCGTCCCTTGATTTCTGCCTGGCATTATTGAGCGATACCACCGCCAAGGTGGAAAGCAGACCGATAATGGCGATAACCACCAACAACTCGATCAAAGTAAAACCTTTTTTATTATTTTTCATATTTCACCTCCGTTCTTAAGTTTCACGCTCACTGACTTAATTCTAGAAATTAAACCAACGAACATGAGGATTTATTTATTTAATAATGCGAATCCGCGAATTATATTGCGAATCCGCGAATTGCGAATAATGCAAATAAGTGTTACCCACTTATCCACAATTATACCATAAAATCGAAAAAAAATAAAATATTTATCAATCTATTAAATCATTTTTGTGCTATTATTCGTCTAATATCAAATACTTTAATCATAAATTCAATCGACAATCGCAAATCTTAAATCCCATCACCAGCCGCGGAATACCTGCTCTCCATCTTCTTCTAAAGTATAGACAACGGCGTA
>CAYVIA010000033.1:0-11491 GCA_964451485.1 uncultured Gammaproteobacteria bacterium | reverse complement strand
CTTCCTCTTCGGTAATATCAGCCGCCACCTCGATGGTATCACGCAGTTTGCCGTTCACCTGCACGGCCAGGTTAAAGGTTTCGTCCTTAACCAGCTTCGGGTCGTACTCAGGCCACTTCTCTTTGAAAATGCTATCTTTGTGCCCCAGCCCGGCCCATAACTCTTCGGCCAAATGCGGCGCGAAGGGACTTAAAAGAATCAGGAATAATGAATAATGAATCAGGGAAATCTCCTCTTCTCTTTCCAGTCCATTAACGAATATCATCATCTGAGATATAGCGGTATTGAATTTAAACGCTTTGATGTCTTCGGTTACTTTTTTAATTGTTTTATGCAGCAAAACTTCTAACTTTCTATCCGTCGAAGCTTCGGCGGTAGTGGGCGTGCTTCGTGCTTCGTGCTTCGTGCTTCGTGCCGCCAATTTCCAAGCCTTCTCCAAAAACCTCCTAATACCGATGATCCCCTTTGTGCTCCAGGGCTTGGCGTCCTCGAGCGGTCCCATGAACATCTCGTACAGGCGCAGGGCGTCGGCGCCGTACTCGCTAACCACGTCGTCGGGGTTAATGACATTCCCCTTGGACTTGCTCATCTTAGTCCCGTCCTCGGCTAAAATTATCCCCTGGTGCCTTAATTTCAGGAACGGTTCGTTGAAATCTACATAACCGTATTTTTGCAAGGCCTTGGTGAAAAAACGCGAGTAAAGCAGATGCAAAACCGTGTGCTCGGCCCCGCCCACGTACACGTCCACCGGCAGCCATTTCTTCATCGCTTCTTTACCGGCGAATTCCTTATCGTTCTTCGGGTCTGCGTAGCGCAGATAATACCAGGAAGAACAAACGAAAGTATCCATAGTATCCGCTTCGCGCCTGGCCGGCGCGCCGCACTTGGGGCATTTAACCTCGTGGAATTTCTTCGAATACTTCAAGGGCGACTCCCCGGTCGGCTTGAAATCCACGTCATCGGGCAATAACACGGGCAGATCTTTCTCCGGTACCGGTACTTCTCCGCAGTTTGGGCAATAAACAATGGGAATGGGCGCGCCCCAATACCTCTGCCGGCTCACGAGCCAGTCCCGCAGTTTATAATTTATCGCCTTTCTGCCCAACCCCTTCTCCTCCAGCCACGCAATCATCTTTTTCTTGGCTTCCGGGGTTTTTAGGCCGTCGAGAAATCCGGAATTTATATTAATACCATCAATTATATATGGACCCATTTTAATAGAAGCTTCTGCTACAGCTTCTGCGGTTTTCAAATCAAAATTATTATCTTCTAATAGCTTGACGTTTTGGCTCCTGAATACTGACAAATCCTCTGGCGCAATCACCGGAATAATTTTTATTTTTTCATCCATGTTTCGTGTTTCGTGTTTCATGTTTTGTGCTTGCGCGAACTCCCAATCCCGCTCATCATGCGCCGGTACGGCCATAATCGCGCCCGTACCATAACCGAAAAGCACGTAATCGGCTACGAATATGGGTATTTCTTCGTTATTGACCGGATTAATGGCCGAGAGTCCCTCGAGTTTCACCCCCGTCTTCTCCTTAGCCAAATCCATTCGTTCCAACTCCGTTTTTTTCTTCGACTGTTCGATGTATTTCGCTACGTCCCCATAATTCTTGATTCTTGATTCATTATTCGCGATTAATTCATGTTCCGGGCAAACGACCATGTAAGTCGCCCCGAACAAAGTATCGGGCCTGGTCGTAAATACTTCCAATGCCTCACTGTCATTGCGAGTCCCGACGCCTCGGGACGAAGCAATCCCGTCTTTGTCGCTCTTGCCACGGGCTTGCTTCGTCGCTGCGCTCCTCGCAATGACACGAAACTTCACCATCGCCCCTTCGCTCCGTCCAATCCAGCTTCGCTGCGCCGCCTTGGTCGACTCCGGCCAGTCCAATTCATCCAAGGCCGATAAAAGTCCCTTGACTTTACCGCCCCCATATTCCTGATCCTCGATAAAATCGGTGATGCGGAAAAACCACTGCTCCAGATCTTTTTGGATCACCGGGTTGCCGCAACGCTCGCATTTACCTCCCTCGGCCTGTTCGTTAGCGAGCACTGTCCGGCAATGATCGCACCAGTTTACCTTGGCTTTCTTCCGGTAGGCCAGACCGCGCTTATACAAAAACAAAAAGAACCACTGCGTCCAGCGGTAATAAGCGGGGTCGGAAGTTCTTACTTCCCGGCTCCAATCGTAGGAAAACCCGAGCGAGTTGATCTGCCGCTTAAAGGTAGCGATGGCTTTCTTTGTCGTTTCGCGCGGATGGATACCGGTCTTGACGGCGTAATTCTCCGCCGGCAGGCCGAAAGCGTCCCAGCCCTGGGGGTGCAACACTTCATATGCCGGTTCACGATGCATCCGTAAATAGCGCGAATAAATATCCGTGGCCGTATATGATTCAACATGTCCGACATGAAGCCCCGCTCCGGAAGGATAAGGAAACATGTCCAGAATATATCTTTTTTCGTTTTTCGATTTATCATCCGCGCGGTATAAGTCCGCTTCTCTCCAGCTCTCCTGCCATTTCTTCTCCCCACCCCCAGCCAAAAAGTCCCTGTAAATTTTATATCTCTCTTCTGTCATTTTAATCAAAACCCCGCCTGGCGGGGATAATAATACACCGAGATCGTAACGTAAGTGTATATGATCA
Organism: uncultured Gammaproteobacteria bacterium; assembly: GCA_964451485.1. Taxonomy (GTDB): domain Bacteria; phylum Patescibacteriota; class Patescibacteriia; order Patescibacteriales; family UBA12075; genus CAYVIA01. The sequence goes on along the minus strand of CAYVIA010000033.1, from coordinate 8,840 downwards.
ATAATCAATTAATCATTAAAAAATTGAAAATTCAAAGCGGGAATATTTCTATTGAAGACGCAAGATTCAACAAGGTTGTCAGAAAAATATGCACAAATATATTATATGGTATGTATTCCTTTCTTCTTTAGCTTATTCCTCGCCACCTCCTGCAAATCCGCGTACTTATCGAACTCATCGACGATCTCCGCGCCGATGATCTCCTCGATGACGTCCTCGATGGTCACGATGCCGGCCACACCGCCGAACTTTTCCAAAACTATATATAAATGGTGGCGGGTTTTCCTGAAACTGTCCAAAAGTTCATCCAATTTCTTGTCCGTCTCCACGAAAATCACGTCCTTGCGGGCTACCTCCCCCACGGTTTTATCCTTCCAGTTATTCCTCAGCAGATCTTTGACGTACAGAAGCCCGGCTATCTCGTCCCTGTTCTTTCGATAAATGGGAATGCGGGAATGGCCGGTGGCGCCGATCTTGGCGATAGTCTCGTCGTTTAACGGCGTGTCGAACGGCAGGCAGTACATTTCCGTGCGCGGCGTCATGATCTGTGATACCTTTTTCTCGGAGAAAGAAAGGGCGCCCTTGACGATCCGCTCTTCATCCTCGTCGATCTCGCTCGCGTCCGAATCCTCATGCTCTTCTATAATTTTCATCAATTCGTATTTGGTATAAACCACGGGGAACTCTTCTCCTAATGCTTTATCCAGAATCTTGGCCATCGGCCAGCACACGGGATACAAAACCAGTCGAAAAATATTTACCAGCCAGACCAGCTTAGCGCCCAGAGTCATGGCATAGCGGGAAAAAACCGCCTGCGGCGCGATTTCGCCAACAATAACGATTAGGACGGTAGCGATAACTCCGGCTAAGAATCCCGAGGTCAAGGACCCAAGAAAAATAGACAAAGCCGAATTCACGGCTACGTTGCCGATCAATAGCGTGCAAAGCAATAAATTACTGCCTTTGCGCAGTTTATAGATCGCTTTGGCGTCCTTGTCGCCCAAATGCGCCTTCCTTTTCAAATCATCCTTGTTTAAACTGAAAAATCCCAGGGTTAACCCGGAAAAAACGGCGGAAAGAGCGAGCAAAAAGAATATTATAAGATACTCCATAGAGGCCGGAAAAACCGGCATTATTACCGAGATTAATCGCGAAATATTTAACCGGCGATTAACCCATAATTAATGTTAATAAAAAATACATTTTTATTATAGCTGAAAACCGGATAAAAAGCAAATGGCCCGGACAATAATGTCCGGGCACTGCGGGAAATGCTTGTAATGGCGAGAAGACAACCATGTCGTCATCCATATGCGCAATCATGCCCTCCTTAGAAGCGCAATTCATCCAGGTGAACGTTAATCTTCTTCGGCCTGCCCGCTATATAGTGCTTGGTGGTTTTGGGGGGAAACAACCAGTTGGCCAGCGCCCTGGCAACTACCAGCTTCTTGTCGATACGAATGTTTTTACGCCGGGATACCACCCTGACACTTTTGTCGTAGTAATTCACGAAATAAACCGGCGCCTTGGCATAGCCGAGCTTCTTCAGGGCCGCTACCCGGTGATGGCCGTCAAGGATGACCATGTTGTTCTCATCAACGATTACCGGATTGATAATAAGCTTTCTCCTCTTAAGATCCGCTATCAATTTTTTTAAATTCTCTTCGATAACCTGCTCGTGTGGCTTCAGGTCTTCGATCAAAACGATCTTGATGTCTGCGATTTCAGCGCCCATTTTTTCCTCCTTTTCGTATCTCCGATTACTGCCGGAAGATGACCGATGTTCATGGCCTCATTCTCGTTTAAAATATTAAAAAGAAAAGAGCTCCTTATTATCTTTAATTATCTTAGCAAAAAATACGGCAAGAGTCAATAACTTAACTTTTCTTGTTTGTCATGCAAAATCAAAAATTCAAAATTCACCACGATCCTCCTCCGCCGCCGCCGAAGCCGCCGCCGGAAAAACCGCCTCCACCGAGTCCGCTGCCTCCGGACGAAGCAGGTCTTGAGGCCAGGGCGGAATTAGCCGAAGAACGGAAAGAACCGAGATTATTCGCGAAAATCATGGCGGAAAAAGCGCCTCCGGACGGATCATGATACCATGATGGCTCCTGGTTGTATATACCTTCAAACTGTTTCGCCCACTCTTTTTCCACCCCGAGCACCATGGCATAAGGAAGTAATTTCTCGAAGCGCTTAGGGTTTTTATCCGGGGCGTTATGGAAATTTATCCGGTCCTTTTCGGCCACGACCAAATATCTTTTCAGGCCCAGAATATACTCCTTGGCCGCCACGCCCTTCGCGGTTTTAGCCGGCATGAAAATACCGAAAATAACAATCAGAAGACCCATAATCGCCAAACTGCCGACGCTGTAAGCGCCTATGGTCATGCCGAAGATGGCCGAACCCGCTACCGCGACCAGGAAGGGAATAAGAATGCCGACGCCCGCGTATATCCCCCGCACCTTCGCGGGACTCTTAGGAAAGTACCCCTTAGCTACCACCGCAGTATAGACATCCTTTTTTATCTTCTCCCAGTCCTTATAAAATTTGTCTTTGAGTTCGGAAATTCTTACCGTTGTTTTACCGGACGAGAAAAGCGCTGCCAGCAATTTTCCATCTAAATTATTAGTGGGCGCGTCACTGTCTTTTAATTTTGTCAATTCATAATCAGACGACTTCAATATTGCCCCTTTCTCAAGACGTTCGATTTTTAGATACCCGGCTACGGCCAGATTGATAATCTCGGCTGACAAATCCTTGCCCTCCGCTCTTTCATCGATAATCGTTCCCACCTCAACCGGGGAAAGCCCGTCCGGGGAGTCGTATTGGGCGATAATAGTGCCGCGGCCTCGCGGATCACGGCCGCGCGTGCGCCAGAGATAATAGAGAACGATAAAAGTCAGGAACGGCAGGCCCAAAATCCAGTTATCCCTTAGAACATTCATAACCTTTTCGAAGGCGGACGGATAGGCAACTAAACCGACGGGAAACCCGGCCACGACCGTCAAGCCTTCGCCGCTGTTCAATCTATCGTTCGTATAAACTATTTTTTCGACCGTATCAGGACCGCTGTAAACGAAACGGTCCGAGACGCAAGGGTCGGCGCTGCCGGGCGGACCAGCGTAACAATCGGACTTGAGATCGCCCGCGCTCACGGCCTGCGGCAGAATAACGGTCGCCTTGGCTTGGGCGATAACCGCGCTCCATTCGTTACCAGTCGCGTTCCAGTACAATTCATCGTGATCCGCGAAATGATTGATCGCGCCCTTGACGATATAATGCAAAACGTATTTTTTCTTGCCGGTAACGTAGACGTCCGGATCGCCGATCTTCACGCTTTTATCGTTGCCCTTGTTAATGACTTCATATCGGTACGGATGACCGGCGCCATCATCAACAGAAATCACATCCAGACGCAATTTTAGATTTCCCGCTTTCGTCTTATATTTCACGGGAATATTACGGTAAATACCGTGCTTCTGCTCCGCGCCGAAATCGTAGGTGATTTGTTCGGTAACATCGATGCTTGAGCCGGGGTTAATCTTAATAGTAACGCTAAAATCGTCTATCGTCTCCGCGGCCAACACCGGACGCGCCAGAAAGAAGGCGGCCGCCAATACCGCCAAAATAAAAAATTTTTTCATAAATACAGTACTTGCGCGTTCGACACCCGGCTGGCTGATATTCACTGATTTTTTGACTTGGCGCATTCTAACTCCACTCGCCATCGGAGAAAAATCAGTGAATATCAGCCGGCCTTTCTGGTTTTATATACAAACGTGCGAGTTCCAAAATAGTGAAATTATCTTAAACTTTATAAATCAACCAATTTTTTTTATCTTTAAGCCGGATCAAAACGTAATCGCCCTTAAGTTTTCGGCCGTGCAGGGTGAATTTAATATTACCGCCGGCCAGGTCGCCGCTCACCGGCTGCCATTTCCCCTTGTCCCAGATTTTCACCTCCCCGCCGCCATACTCACCCGCGGGAATAACGCCGGCAAAATCGATATAGTCCACCGGATGGTCTTCCACCCGCACGGCCAGCCGCTTAATACCTTCCTTCCCGGGCACGCCCTTGGGCACGGCCCACGACTTCAAGACTCCTTCCGCCTCCAGGCGAAAATCATAATGCAAATGGCTGGCATGATGTTCCTGTACTACGAAACGTGATGAATCCTTCTTCCCAATGCCACCCTTCGGCTCTCCGGTTTTCGTAAAATCCCGTTTTTTCTTATATTCGTTAAGGCCCATAAGATTAATTACCCTTGTTTTTTATTATCTTCTGTAATTGCCGCACCGAAGCGCCGCTTACTTTCATGTTACGTTTCCTTTTTTTATCCTTGGCCGCCTTTTTCGCGCCAATTTTCTTCTCCAAATATTCCATCAAATCGGCAGATTTTTTATTTTGTTTATTCATGGCAATGTGGTATAATAATACAATATGAATATTCCAAGAAGAAACTAAACCACTACGATTTTTAACGATTTCTTCGGTTTCTTTATGAACAAAAATCACTATTAAACCTCATAGCTGGCTCCATATTCCACAAAAATCGTAGTGACTTGGTTTCTATAATCCAACATTCGCATTATATTGTTATTCTAACATTAATGGCAAATTTAAACAATTCCGCCCCCCTGCCGGGAGAAAAAAAATGGTACAAAAAAACATGGTTTAAAATATTGCTGATTTTAGCTGTTCTTTTTTTACTTTTACTTGGTTTATTCAGTTATTCCGTCATCAGGGCATTCATGAACATGAATGATCAGGTCTCGGACATAGGAACGGCCGGAGACGCGAATCTGCCCGCGGCCGCCTTGGTCGAGGGGAGCAATGACTACTGGCTGGGCGCGGCCAGGCCGAAAATCACGATCGTCGAATTCATGGACTTTGCCTGCCATTACTGCGGACAATCTTTCCCCACCATCAGGGAGATTACCGCCAGATACAAACAGGACGTGAAAGTCATTGTCCGGGATTATCCGGTAAACGCGGAATATTCGATAGAACTGGCGCTGGCGGCCAGGTGCGCGGGAGAACAGGGGCTTTACTGGCCGATGTACGATAAATTATTCCTTAGGCAGGGAGTATCGGATCGGGACGGACTAGTCGAGTTGGCCAGGCAAATCGGCGCCAATACGGATAAATTCACCCTATGTCTCGACAATCAAAAATATCTGACCGACATACAAAAGGACTTCGACGACGGCCAAACTCTCGAAATAGCGGGCACGCCCACCTGGTTCATCAACCGCTATAAGATCGAAGGAGATATTCCGCATGATACTTTTATACAAATCATCAATACGCTGCTTGGGCAAATCAATCAAAATCAGATTAAATAACTTACGAATAATAAAATTATGTACCAAATAAGAATCCATGGCCGCGGCGGACAGGGGGTCGTAACCGCGGCGGAATTGATCGCTATCGCCGCCTTCAACGACGGACACGAGGCCCAGGCCTTTCCTTCTTTCGGCGTGGAGCGGACCGGCGCGCCGATTGAGGCATTTGCCCGCATCGATAAAAAACCGATCCGGCTGCGGGAGCATATTTATCGGCCGGACGTGCTTATCGTCCAGGACGCCACTTTACTCTCTACCGTGGACGTGGCCAGAGGATGCGACGATAAGACCTTAGTCATCATCAATACGGCTAAACCGAAAAGCGAACTCGGCCTTAAACTGCCCGCAAAAAATATATACGCTATCGACGCCACGAAAATTGCCCTGGAAGAAATCGGCAAAAATATCGTTAACACGGTGATACTGGGATCTTTCGCCAAGGCCACCGACATGGTAACCTTAAAGGCGCTTGACGCGGCCATCAAGCAGAAATTCGCGGCCAAACCGGAGATCGCGCAGAAAAACATCAAGGCGGTGGAACGCGCATATAATTTATGAATAGGATTATTGGGATATTAGAATCCCAAACATCCCCAAAATCACAACTATCCCAATAATCCCAATAATTAATTACTTTTATGAAAATCAACATTACCGCTCGCCCAAGCTCTACAATAAGAAATAAGACCGGCGGCTGGCGCACCTATATCCCGAAAACCGACTATAATAAATGTATCGGCTGCGGCACCTGTTCCCGCGTCTGCCCGGAAAAAGCCGTTACCATGGAAGCGGGCGACGGCAAGCAAAAACCGAAAACTAATTATGACTTCTGTAAGGGTTGCGGACTTTGCGCCTCCGAATGCCCGGTCAAGGCAATAAGCATGGAGTTGGATAAGAAATAGTGGGATGATTAGGATTATTAGGATATTTGGGATGATTGGGATTTTCGTTTTCCGGCACCCTAAATATACCAAAAATCCTGCAAATCTCAACTTGTTTTAAATTAATAAAATTTCAAAAATAATATGACCACATCCCAAACATCCCAAAAATCTCAACGATCCCAAAAATCCCAGATACTCGAGGGCTCGCAAGCCATTTCGCAAACCATCAATAATATCAAACCGGCGGTAATATCGGCTTATCCTATCACGCCGCAGACCCATATCGTCGAAGATCTGGCAAAGCTTAAAGCGGACGGCAGGGCCGATTACGAATATGTGCGCGCGGAAAGCGAATTCGCGGCCGCCTCCATCGTGGCCGGGGCCAGCGCCGCCGGCGCCCGCGTCTATACCGCCACCAGCTCGCAGGGGCTCCTCCTCATGACCGAGGTGCTTTTCAATATCGCCGGCATGCGCCTGCCCGTGGTCCTGACCTGTGCCAATCGCGGGGTATCGGCGCCTATCACTATCTGGAACGATCATCAGGACTCCATGACCATCCGCGACGCGGGCTGGATCATGCTTTTTGCCGAAAACCACCAGGAAGCGGTAGCCCAGCATATTTTAGCCTACAAAATCGCCGAAAAAGTAAAACTGCCGGTCATGGTCAATATCGACGGCTTTGTCCTCACGCATACTTACGAAGACGTAGTCGTTCCCACGGAACGGGAAATAAAAAAATTCCTCCCCAGATATATTCCCGCCAAAGGTGAATATCTTGACATTAAAAATCCCATTACCATGGGCGCTTTTGCCGCGCCGGCGTATTATATGGAGATTCGCCAGGAACTCCACGATGATCTTATGGCGAGTGGCAGGACTATAAAAGCCGAATACGACAACCTTAAAAAAATCATTCCGGAGGCGATGAAAAAAAATGAAAAGGCGGCAAAAATAAGTAATGGCCTTGTCGAATATTACGGCCCCAGAAATCCTAAAGTAGTACTCATCGCCATGGGTTCGCTCGTGGGCACGATCAAGGATGTGATCGATGAAAGTAAAGAAGCCGGGGTTTTAAAAATCAAATGTTTCCGGCCGTTTCCGTCCGCGGAAGTCATGTCCATCATCAAGAAAGCCGGACGGGTGGCTGTCGTCGAGAAAGCGATCTCACTCGGCTCGACCGGCCCCCTGGCGCTCGAGATTATGGCGGCCGCGACCGGTACGGGAATGAACATAAACGATTACATCACGGGCCTCGGAGGTCGGGACGTTACCCGCGAGATGATCAAAAATATCATCGCCGATAAAGGACAGGGGGGTGAAGCGCCGAAGTTTGTGGGAAAGTAATTCATCTTTACTATTATTACTGCTTCGCTTTTTCCTTTGTCATCCCGGAAGCCGCAGGCTATCCGGAATCCAGGAGCGAGCCGCAGGAATATGGTTGTACGGAAGATAATATTAATCGTTCCTGCCGCCTGACCCTGGATCCCGGCTCGCGGGCCGGGATGACAAAGTGATAAAAACAATATGCGTAAAAAAAATCCGCCAATCATAATCTGCGTTTTTCTTTTAGCCGTTATTTCGGGTGTGGCCATCTTTTTCGTGCTTTCCCCCGCCCAGGCGATTACCTTTAAGCCGAGCGTTACCATACCGGGCCTGCCGTCGGAAATCACGATTCGGGGGGATTCTATCGGCCTCTATATTTCGGCTATTTACAAATACGCCATCGGCATTGTCGGTATTGTCGCCACCGTGGTGCTGATGTTCGGCGGAGTTACCTGGATCACGGCCGGAGGCAGCGCGGAGCGGATCGGTTCGGCCAAGGCCTGGATCGGCGCCTCTCTCACCGGCCTGGCGCTCGTTTTAGCTTCGTACATGATCATGAATACGGTCAATCCGGACCTGGTTATTTTCAAGCCGGTAAGACCGGTAACCATAAGTTCGTCAGTACAATGCTGCAGTGCGCTTAAAGGTCCGTTTGGCGGATTCTCCTCGACCGTTAACGGCAGTATCGTTTATTCCTGTGCCATACCAGCTAATCTTTCAAGTCAGGAGAAAGCGAACTGGGGCGCCGTCAGTACCTGTATGGGCAACCAAATTTGCACTATGTCGACCTCGAAACAATATCTTTGTCTTGATTCTACGGGTAAATGTTCCGGGGATGAAGGTTGTCCTTCCGGCTCTAAGTGTCTGCCAACTTTGAAAAAATGCACGGACGGATTATTCGGCAGTCCTTGTGAAAAAAAGAGTGATTGCAAAGCAAAATACAGTCTTTGTAATAGCGATAAAGCTTGCGACTTAGCGATGTAATTACCAAAGTAACGGTTATTTAATGGCGACCTCACTCCTGTATATGCATAACGCCAAAATAATAAAAAAAACAATATTAATTTTCACCTGTCTTGTCATGGTGCCGGTAATCGGCTTTCTGTTCGCTTCCCCGGCCCGGGCGCAATTCGATTGTACCGGCGTTACCTGCGATGATTATTGCGTCGGCAATACCAGAAACTATAACGGCGCCTGCGATCCTACTACCGGTGACTGTTATTTTGCAGACAGCGAAATATGTCCCGGGGGATGTTCCGGGGGGGCTTGTGTCGACCCTTGTAC
>CAYVIA010000032.1:0-11570 GCA_964451485.1 uncultured Gammaproteobacteria bacterium | reverse complement strand
GGATAACGGTCGTATTCAAGGCAATAGCCGGGCCAGCCCTTGTAGTATTTGCCGGAATCGTCGTAATAGTCGCAGGCCAGGGCGTCGTCCGAAGGATAAAGGCGGCAGGTCTGGGATATATCCTCGTCATCCCGGTTACTTAAGGCCGGCATCAACCTGACATTGTCGATATAAACGTTGCCGGCACAGCTGTCGTTATTCATATGCACGAGAAAATCACCGCCGCCGCTCAAACAGCCCCAGCCGGTGCTGAGAAAATGCAGGTCGCCTTCGGTATAGCATTGGGCCGACGGCCAATAAGGCCGGTCCTCCGGATCCGCACAATTGTTGTCAGGCGCCACTTTCTCGCAGCATTGTTGATTGCCGAAATAGGCCATGCCCACGATCTCCACTTTGATCTTAGTCGTATCCGGACCGACCCTGAACCTGACATTCTGACTCTGCCAGTCGCGCGCCTCCAGCCAGATCATGCTGCAGCCGTTATACCAGGGCTGGGGAAGCCACGGCTCGCGAGTATCGCCGCAAAAAGTAATATCTTCGCTCGAATCTTCGTAGGCAGCCAAATGCGTACGATGGCCGGCAGCGTCATAAGTGCCGATACCTATATGCATATCCACGTGATCAAGGTCTTTGGAGGCGTGGTAATTTATCGTATTCACGTCAGCCGAGAGGATATATTCCCTGCCCGGTTCGACGTCGATAAGCTCCGACTCCACGATGGCGCCGGACGGCGCGTATTTAAGCACGCTCTTGCCCTCCCGCGGGTATCTAATGCCCTCGGTCTGGGCGGATACCGGATTACTGATCACCCGGAAAAAATTCTCGTTCCAGCTCGCGTCCCTCGGAGTCCATCCCAGGGGATAGCCGTTCGGGCCGTAAAGCTCGAAGCTGCCGTTGGGGACCCCGGCTACTTCCCCGACCTCGTCCATGGCCCCGAGCGGATAGTAATCGGCCTCGAGCGAATTGCCGCTATAACCGGCCTTGCTGTAACCGGACATATTGCTAATACCCGGCTTATCGACAGGAGAAGGATAGGACTGGTTTTCCTCGTCGGATATGAGGAAATTGCTGCAGTTGCCGTTCACGTCTATTTGATCGCAAAGGCCGATGTCGTAGCAAACGTTATTACCGTTATCATCCTTGGCGTAACTGCGGCAGGCGAGCCATTTCGCGCAGGACCGGTCCGGCGTAACTTTCAGGAGCGTATTGGCGTCATTCTCCGGGGCCGACGCGTTGGCGCGCGCGGATACGCCCTCTCCGTCCGCGATCGTCAAATCCGCGTCCCAGGTAAGACCGGAGCCGGGAGAACCGGCCGGACGGCGCTCGTTGAAGAGCACGCAGCCGTCCTCGAAATTGACGATCCCGTTGCAGGTATTCTTGTCGACCGCTTTCCTTAGCTGGTAAGCGACTACGGCCGGCTTAAGTTCGACCGACCCGGTCGCCGAGACGGTAACGAAACACCCGTTCGTGTTATCCTCGGAATAGATCAGCCGGCTTCTATCCTCGCCTGCTATCGTCGTTAAGGTATAGGTATTGCCGCCAAGAGGTGAAATATTGTTATACTCGTCCAAAAGGGACAAATTGTTGACGCAGGTAATCGTCAGGTTGCCGACATTCTCTCCGGCCAGGCGATAAAGCGTAAACGGCGCGAGCCGCACGTCCTGGCTATTTCCGTCCCAGCCGTCCGGACCGTTAAAATCGACGTCCTGGGAAAAATCGGCGTTAAAAACGGCGTTGGCGCTAAAACGGGAAAGCGGATCGATATACTCCGTACAACCCGCCTGCGCCGCCGGGCAAAGTCCCGCCCAGTAGAAACCGAGCGTGTCGACCGTGGGCTGATAGACGATATTGCCCGGGCCGCCCAAACCGATAGTTTTTGGCGGCTCGCTCGGATCCGGACTAACCGGACAGGGATGATCAATTCGGTCGAGAATACAGCTTATCCCGGCGGCGCAATCGCCGGCATTGAGGCAAACCTGCGTTTCCGCCGCCTCGATCGCGCCGTTGCCGCTATCGTCGCATTTCTTCACTTTTTTCTCGAACCAGCCCCAGCTGGACGTGGCCTTCTCGAATCCCTGGCGCCACTCGCAGACCTGGTCCCCGGGGTCCTTGAAATAACTCGTGGTCTGCCGGGCGGAACCGTTGACGTATTCCTCCGAGGTCCACTGTTCGCAGTCCACAGTAGCCGTACTGCATAAAACAGAATCGTAATTATCGGGATTATTCTTAAGATAAACATCGCCGTAGGCCACGGAAGCGCCGTACTTGTACGGCTCGCCCAGGCGCTCACAGCCCTTGTCCGTGGCGTTGCACTGCTTATCTTTATCATAAACCGCATAGATGAAAGTATCCGCCGCCACCGCTTCACAGTCCTGACCGTCAGCCGCGTCGCAAATATCATCGCCATTGACGTCGTTCCACGCTTCGGCCCCGTAACCGCTATAGTTATCCGTATCGATCATAATCTCGCAGCCCACGGCCGATTCCTGGCAAAGGGAGGTGAAGTTGTGGAGATAATTGACATTATTCTCCCGGTCGCGATACCCCTCACATCCGAGCATATAACCGACCCAAGGGTCGCCGTAAATATCCTGGTCGCAGGACTCCGGCGTCTGCCAGGAATCGCGGATAAGGTAATAGCGGTCCGTGATCTCGGTCAGCCGGATCTCATCGATATAAAAATCGCCGCTGCCGGACAGCACGAACGTTTCGTCCCCGGCAATGTCATGATCGAGGCCGGTCAAGCTCAATTCATAAATTCCCCACTCGGTATCGAGACCGGCGCTGCCCGAAAAAGGCATACTGTCGGTACTATTGGCGAGGCGCGCGCTTAAATTGACCGTGCCCGAGACGGCTTTGGCGACGAACTTGATAACATAATCGTTGCCCTTGTGCGCGCGGCTGCCCAGGACGAAACCCACCCCATCAGGAGAACCGTTGGCCTCAAGGGAATTACCTCCGGCCCTCTGGGCAACATTGCTTAAACTCACGGCAGTACCGCCCAGGCCGGTCCAGCCCTGCAAACTGCCTTCGAAATCGTTATTCAAAATCACGTTCATGTTGCTGCCCTGCGTGCCCGTATATTCCCGGCAGCCGGCCTTAGCCGCGTTGCACGTCCTGCTCTCGCCGGGCACGGCTTCGTAGATGCAGGCGGAATGATCATCGTCCCAATATCCTCCGTTCTTACAGACGATACAGGCGCCTTCGGTCGCGTCCCAGTGCATATCCGGACCGGAACAAGACCCCATTGCTACACTCGAATCATAATTCTGCAGGGTACGGCGGTAGGGGTGGCAATCATCCGAACAGGTGATAGTCCAGGAATAAAGACGGTAATAAACGTTACCGCTCCGGCTATAAAATTCGCGGCAATCAGGATCATAGCCGACCTCGCCCGGAGAGAGATTATAGATCGCTTCCGTGCATGAGGTCATACTATAGCCGGGAAGCATCTCCGGCGCGCCGCTTCCGTCCTCCGAGAGTGGATGAACTTTAAGCTGGTAGCCGGTTTCGTCCGAGCCCTCCCAGGTATAGAATTCGGTACAGCTTGAACTATCGGACGGTTTGTTGCAGCGCCTAAGGTAAGAATAATACTCGCGCGCTTCGCCGCCCTGTTCGAGTTTGTCTAAGTTGGTAAACTCGTCGCAGCCGACCGCGTCGGCGCTGCATTTTCCGGCCGTTTTGGGAATAAGGTCTTCCGGCCGCTCCGCGTCATACCAGGTTTCCGACTGCAGATATTCGTCGTAACCGGCGCATTCGGACGGACAGTAGTCCCAGGGGCTTACCTTGGCCGGTACGGTCATACCGTCGCTCACGGAAGTATAAAGCTCGCAGCCCACCTCATCGCTCGAGCATTTACGCACGAAATTGTCGCACTCGGGCGGGTCGGCCGAGCCGTTACAGCCGAGAGTGTCGGGCGCCAGTTTAAGATACGTAAGGCCGGCGGTGCGGTAATCGCCGTAAGCGGTGGCGGTTTTACCTTCCTCAAGCTTGACCGCGTCGATCGTGCATGAGCCGGAAGGCACGTCAATCCCCCAATCGACCGCGTTGCCGGCGGCGGTAGTCGGATAGGTATAGGTAACGGTCTGTTGCCGCCATTCGCTCGTATTATTAAGAGGCGCTGAATTCGCGCCCAGATAGAGAGAGGACCCGGCCGCGCAGCCCTTGGAGTAGAGAGAGAGGGTATATGAATGCCCGATAATGGAAAAATCACCCGGACCGACAAAAGTATTAATAGACATATCCGAAGTAAGCTGCAGCGCCTGCGCGCCCTCGTAGGCATCACTTACGGCCGTACCTGCCGCTCCCCAATTGCCGGTAAAATCATCCTCAAAACCGGAGTTTACCAAAAAATTACCGCCGGTGCCGGCTTTGGTTCTTAGGAATTCATGGCATCCCTCATCATCGGCAGCGCATTCTTCCGCGTTTTTGTTAAGATATATTTTATCGCCGGTGTTGATCGTGCAGGTATAGTGGCCGGTAGCGTAATCGTAGTCCTCGCAATAATCGAGACAACCGGCGTTATCCGGGCCGCATGAATCGTAATTGACCGTATTTTCGAGAAAAGAGACGGTACTGCCGTCCCGGCCGCGGAACGTCTGGCAGGTATTGTAGCGCGGGTCGCACGACTTGCCGTTAAAATCCCACTTACGGCGCTCCTCGGTGCAATAGCCGTAAGCGTCGCAGGAGCCGTCGGTATTCTCCTTTATGCATGTCTGCTCGTCCGCGCAATAATCGTCATTACGGGTAATATTAAGTTCGCTCGAGCCCCCCTGGCCCGTAATACTTGATGACTGTATCTCCGGGCCCGGGCCTTCGCGCCGGCAGTAATTAAGCGGGGCTTTAAGCACCCAGTCCGGATCGACCAGCCCCTCGCACCAGGACGCGTAATAACCGGCATAATCGTCATTAGGATCGAAACAGGCCACCATATCGCTAAGGTTCTTCGTGCCGCCGATAGACGTTATATTGTCTTTGATATACTGCGCCGCCACTTCCCAGCCCGCGGGCAGTATCCTGAATTTCCGCAGGATAATCATGGAACGGTAGGGATAACCCTCGTTATAAGACGGCTCGAGCCCGTCCGCGTTAAAACCGAAAGCGCCTTCCGGATTAAGATACCCTTCGGCGATAGCCTCGGCCACTGTTTTCCTTTGTGAGACGGCCTGGCGGAAATTTTCCGTGATCACGCAGTTTGTCGGCCCGGCCTTAGCCGGATCAGGACAAGTCGTCAATTCGCTCAAAATATTGTAATCCCCGCGCACGCCGAACTGCGGCTGGATAATCTCTCGGAACCTTGCCTGGGCGCCGGTTACGCCGCCGTAGCCCACGCTCGCCTCCGGGTTGCCGAAGCCGCCCCAATTGCCGTTATAGCCGTAATCCGGCTGGCTCGTGACGAGTCCTTCGCGCAGCCATTTTTGCATCAATTTGCCGATCAGGGTGCTGATAAAAGTATCAATCGCGTCCGCCGCCGTGCCGGTAAAAATTTGTTCTTTAAGCGTTCCTTTGCCCCAGGCATCAATCCCTGCCTGGCGCACCAGATCGCCCGGCGTCTTAATCAAACCGCTGACCGCGTCCGTAACCGGCTTGAACGGCGATTCGGCCCGGGATAGGGTCTTTTGGTTGATCTCGCTCGTTATCTGGCTTTCCATACCCGAATAAAGCGTTAAAGCCGACCCCAGTTCGGTCTGGTTGGGATAAAACATATTCTGAAAACGCGGCAGGAAATCGGGGCTGGAAAGTTCCTGGTCCCAGTTCTTGACCATGGTCGAGAACGTACAGCTGGGCTTCTCCGGCCGGGCAACATTTTTCAGTCCCAGGCCGATCTGCATTTTTACCTGAAAATTCGGCTGGCAAAGATTGAACTGGAAATACTTGTTGTTGCCCAGGTCCTCGAGGAATTTTCCGGCCGCGTTATCAGCCACGTCCGCCAGATACTCTCCCCAGCCCTGGGTATAGAACATGGGCTTTTGGCCCTTGTCGCCGGTAGCCAGGTAAGTAGCCGTATCATAGGCCAGTTGGTTCAAAAAATACCCCAAAGCGCTTTTAAAAGCCGCTCCGGCCAGCTGCCTGCTTTCCTCTTTCCAATTCTCCAGGGCTTTTTCCCAAGCCCACTTGGCTACATCCTTGGCGGTCTGATTCGATGTCGGTGCGCTGGCCTGCTCGTTAATGTTAACGGCATTAAAGCCCCCTCCAAAGCTATTCCATAAATCGGTCGGCTGATAACCCCCGCCGAAACTTTGCCAAAGGTCAGTCGCGTGCGCTTGGTGTTTCGAACCAATGGCAGACAACAAAAAACCGCCCGATAGGACAAAGATAAAAAACGATATGATGATAATTTTAAATTTCCCTCCCTGTTTTTCCGGGCGGCCGGCGCGTCCGCCGCGATTAAAAATTTTCTTGTTGAACATGTATTTGATAATTATTTTATAGGATTATTGAGATAATTAGGATTTTTGAGATGATTGAGATTGGGATTAGCACATCCCGACAATCACAAAAATCCCACAAATCCCAATTATCTTATAACTAATTTCCCGCCAGCGTCTCCTGAAAATTTTTCATCAGCTCTTCGTCGCTGATCTGGCTTAAAAGCTGGGGATCCATGCCGTTGTCGAGAAGCAGCTGCCGCAGTCCGGCCGGATCGAGGCCGGCAAACGCGTCAGCCGCGGCGGACGTATCCGTCGTGCTTTGGGTCTGGCTCTGGGCCTGCAACCGGTTAAGCTGATCGAGTTCACTCGTGATATTGTCCAGTCCCGCGCTGCCGGTACCGTTATCGGCGGCGGGCGGCGTAATCGGCGCGCTGGCGGCGCAATCCGCGCCAACCGGACAGTTAGGGTCGTTGCCGCTGTCGATCTCCTGTTTATCGGTAAAACCATCGCTGTCGCTGTCCTCCAAATAAGGCGAAGTCTGGTAGGTATTGAGCTCGTCCCAGTCCGAAATCCCGTCGCCGTCCGTATCCTGGGCACGCAGGCGCGCTTCGTCGTTCTGGCAGTCAGGCCCCGAGCATGTCTGCGACGCGCCGATACTGCCGCTGTTACTGCCGGGCTGCTCCTGGTCCGGGGACTGGACCTGGACCAAGGAACCCTTAAGCCCCTGTCTGAACTGCGCGTACCACAAAACCATGACCAAACACGCGAAAATAACCAAAAAAGCAGCGGCGATCTTCTGCCGCTTATTCAATTGGGGATTCAAATTAGATTGATCCGGGGTTTGCGCGTTACCGCCCTCTTCTTTTTTACCTTGATTATTCATCGAATAATTTTGATCAGCCATAATTTATTAAAAGTAGACAATCCGAATACTACAAAAATTATCCAAATACTACAAAGGCGGGTATCCAAAAATGATCATTTTTTTGGATAAATAATTTTGTTGTAGTATTTCGAATTCAAAAATACAAAAATATGAGGAATTTTTTCTCAAAGTTATACACACCAATAATTTAATTATAACATATTTTGCCCAAAAATCTCAAACAATTCGAGCCAATCCGCGACCGTAAGCTCCTGTGCCCGTATTTTTTCACCAAACCCCGCCATTTTCAATTTTTCTTCGACTTTTTTCCCTTCAATTCGCCAAAAAGCAGCCAAATTGTTCTTTAACATTTTTCGTTTCGAGCTGAACCCGGCCTTAACCAAGCGAAAAAATGAGCTAAGCTCCTTGGCGCCCAGGGAGTTGAGCTCCTTTTTCTCTCTGATGGCAAGATGAACAATCGCGCTGTCCACTTCGGGCCGCGGCCAGAAATCATCAGCCGGGACTAACCCATTGATCTTCGGTTCGGCGTAAAACTGCACCGATACGGCCAGTAAGCTCATCTTCGGCGGATGCGCGCAAATCCTCTCCGCTACTTCTTTTTGCAGCATGAGCGTCATGGACTGCGGTTTATTTTCCGCGGATAGAAATTTGCGGAGAAAAATAGATGTTATATTGTATGGAAGGTTGGCAACGATTTTGAAATTGGAAATTGGAAATTGGAAATTGTTTGAAAATTGAAAATTGAAAATTGAAAATTTTAAGATATCTTCATTAATAACTTCTACGTTTCTTATTCCCTGTTCCGCCATCCTCTCCCGCAAAATCCCCGCCAACCTATCATCCAGTTCAACCGCTATCAACTTTTTCGCTTTTTTCGCCAATCTTGCGGTCAAAAACCCGAATCCCGGCCCTACTTCCATGACCGTATCGTCCGCGCGCAGATCGGCCGCCTCCAGAATTTCATCATAAACATCTCCAGTAATTAAAAAATTTTGCCCCTTGGAACGGCTCGGTTCGATATTATATTGACGGCACAATTTTTTCGTCTGCCCGAATAAATCCATATTATAATCATGATTATAATCTATATTTCTCATTATAACATTTTAAAAATATTTACGGTATTATATTTTTTCCTAAAATCTGCTATAATAATAAGTACAAAATCTTATGAAAATTCCCGCGAAAAACAAAGTAAATATATTGTTGGGTCTCTCTCTGCTTTTGTTCGTTTTTGTCTGTATTTTTCACGTTAATCAGGAAAAAAAACTGAATGCTTTCGGCCTTAGTTTGGGCGGAAGATTTACCGTTATTACTCTGTCAGCCCCGCCCGCGTTCTGCACGACCGCCAATCCCTCTCCCCTCCCTCCATGTGGCTGTGGCACCCTGCATAGTACCTTTATGCCCGCGGGAAATATCAGCGGCGTCGTATTATGTTTTCCGTTAACAAATAAGCCTAACTCCGGATCGCCAGTCACCATTGAAAGCGCTGGTCATCAATTCCTGGGCAGTTTCACTACTACCGCTCCCGTCGCCGTGTCCCCTAACTGGGGAACTTCTTTAATGGCGTATTAAAATGAAAAAAATAACAACCAAAAAAATATTATCGATAAAAATTTCGGTTGCCGCGCTGCTTTTAGCCGTTTCCGCCGGTATTATCGTTTATGACGGTTCGGTCGCCGCCCAATACGCGTTCGCCAGCCGCCTTAAGGGAAAAATACTCCTGCAGGTGGAAGATCATGGCGAGGCCTGGTATGTCGAGCCCTATACTTTGCAAAGATACTATCTCGGGCGGCCGGCGGACGCTTTCGGGCTGATGCAGTCCCTGGGTATGGGCATTACCAACGAAGACCTCGAAAAAATCCCGGTGGCCGAGGCCAACTTTGCCGGGACCGACAGCGACGATGACGGCTTACCCGACGCGCTGGAAGGCGCGCTCGGTACCGATAAAAACAATCCCGATACCGACGGCGACGGCTATAACGACAAAGACGAAATCATAAACGGCTATAACCCGCTGGGCGAGGGAACCATAAATACCGACGCGGCCAAAACGGAAACTCTGGCCGGAAAAATACTGATCCAGACGGAAAAAAACGGCGAGGCCTGGTATGTCAATCCGGATAATCTCGAAAGATATTACCTGGGCCGCCCGGCCGACGCCTTTAACCTTATGCGTTCGCTCGGGCTCGGCATCACGAATACCGATCTGGCGAAAATCGAGACTTATCGCGTCAATCAGACGTACCAAGGCGAAAACATCGTCGCCAAATATACAACCCCCGTTACCAACAACAGCAACACCTCCGCTTCCGTGAGGCAATATACCGACCCTTCATCCGCTTTTAAAGTAGATTATCCCGCCGGCTGGTATATAAAAAAATATGATGAAAGCCCTAACCTGACCATGATCACCAACGCGAAAGTGGATTTTATCAACGAAAAAAAGGGCGTTGTCACTATCAACTATATCGAATCGTCCGCCCCTATAGACGATGTCGGAACGTTCGATATCGCTCTGGCGCAAAAAGATTCGTCAGTCAATATCTCCGGCGAAAATACGAAAGTGAAAAATTATGACGCTTACGAAAACGAATATCAAAATGAAGTGGCCTATGAAAAAATAACCACCATAAAACTCTCGCCTACGCGCTTCCTGCAAATTTCCCTGACTACGGCCAAAACGAATAATAGCTATTACCTCGGAATATATAATAATCTGCTCTCGAGCATCGAACTGACTAATTGATTATCTCTCATTTCGCATAACAAAATACGGACGTTTTATGCAAACGTCCGTATTTTTATTTTACGTAGCAATAATCCGCGTTCAATCCGCGTCTATATCCGCGTAAAATCAGCGGATTTTACAACAAATTGATGAACAAACTCGCCAGCGCCGCCAGGGCGAATGTCCAGTTCAGACCGAAATCGAGAGCGACGAAAATGGCAAAAGCGAGCATCAGCACTTTGCCGAACTGTACCGCCATCTCTTTTAAGACCGTAAATTCATCCACGTAATGCCCGTGATCGGCTAAAAGTTCGTAATTGAGGGTGTCGAACGGCGTATCCTTGAAAATTTGCGCGAAGTTATGATAAGTTCCCACGATAAAAATCTGGAAAGACGTCAGAACGAATACCTTGGCCAGCCAGCCGGAAGCGTAAAGTAAACTTCCCCAACGGATCATTTTCCTTTTATCAAAAATGTCCGTATATTTACCTACGGCCAGCTGTATAGCTACGGTAACCAATACGATCAGGGAAGAAATCGCTCCCACGGCGAAATAATTACCGGAGAGGAGTTGCCAGATAAAAATCGGCCAGATAATAATACCGACCGCGTTCTCCGCCCCATTGGCAAAATTGGCTATCACCAGCTTCCTGTTTCGGTGGGAAAAAAAATTTTTGAAGGTTTCGAAATATTTCCAGCAATAACGTTCTTTGGTGCGAGGCAAAGCCAGAAAAGGAATAAAAGAAGAAAGATAGATGGCGATAGCCAGGATAAAAACTAAATTAAAACCGTAACGGCCGATCAAGAAACCGGAAGCCACCGGCATCACTACTTGCAGGGTCGATCTGGTGGCCCACATTAAACTTATGCCCTTGCCCCGGTTGCTCCTGTCGGTAAATTTGGCCATGTCGGTATGGAAAGGCATCCAAAACAACATCCGGCCCCCTACCAGCGCCACCAACGCCAAAACCACGAACAGATTAAGATTGTATTCGGTAAAAAATAAGCAGGCATAATAACCGGCAAACAGGAATATACTGATCCGTATGGACCGGCGCAGGCCGATCTTGTTCAAAACCTGCGCTCCCAGGGGCAGTATCAGGCCGTAAGCCAGATGGCTTACCAGATAAAAGAGAAAGACCGATTCGATCCGGTAACCGAAAGCGATCAGCAAAAAAACCGGGATAAAAAGACCCAGTAAACTATACCCGACGAATTGGATCATACGCCCGGAAAAAAGGGCGGTAAACCCCTGGGAAAAATTGCTGTTGAAAAAATTTAATTTAGGCATGAAAAAATTTTTGGGATTATTAAGATTTGTGGGATTTTTGTGATGTTTGGGATTATGTCTGGATGGTTTTCGCTGCGTTCCCAAAAATCTCAAAGCTCCCAACAATCCCAAAAATCCCATTATTCCTTATTTCACGACAATGCTCACCAACCGTCCCTTGACGTAAATTACTTTTACCACTCTTTTGCCTCGTGTCCATTTTTTAATCTTTTCGCTCGCCAGCGCCGTTTTTTTGGCTTCCTCTTCGGTAATATCAGCCGCCACCTCGATGGTATCACGCAGTTTGCCGTT
>CAYVIA010000031.1:9305-11914 GCA_964451485.1 uncultured Gammaproteobacteria bacterium | reverse complement strand
GTGTCTCCCGCGAGGGAAACGGTCAGGCCGGTGCCTGCGCCGGCAGTGCCGCCCGCGCCTTCGGAGGTATCGATCATACCTGATTCGGCGCCGGTGATGGAAGTGCCTTCGGCCGGCATGGTCAGGGACGAATCAATGACATTGTCCCAGTTGAACCTGTTGGCCGTGAAAGCCGCTTCGTCGGCGATCGGTCTCGCTTGCCCGCTCGCATCGATGTAGTAAACGGTCGCGTCCGTGCCGAACTTGACGAGTGAACCGGCCGGATAAGCGGTCGCGCTTACCTGGGCGGAATTCACGGTATAGTTCGTGAAGAAAGCGTCCGGAACATCGACGATCCTCTGGTTCCAAGCAGCGCCATAAAGGGCCACAGCGGTATCCTCGTCCGGGACCCATTCCAGGTCGCCGCCCGGCAGTACCGCGTAAACCTTCGGATCGGTGGTAATTTTAATTAAGTCGGTTCCCGGTCTGATCGTAACGTTGGCTCCCAGGGGGTATGATTCCAGCTCGCTCTGCGGAATCGTTACCACGCCGGAGAAGTCATTATACCAGGAAAAATATGTCGTCTCATTGGGGAAAACGTATCTCTTGCCGTCAGCGCCAAGATAATAAACGGATGAAAGTCCGTCCATCTTGATGAGATCACCGGCCTGAGCGACCGCGCCCGCGTTCGGGGCAACGACCATGCTCATGGACAATACGGTGAAAGCCATCACGCTGACAACAACTAACTTGCGTAAACTCTTCATAAGTTGATTGTTGTTACCGAATAGGAGTCCGTCCGAAACAGACGGACCGCCGAATCGGCATTTGGTCCTTTTTCGCGAATACCCGCTTACCGGTAGGGGCAAATCAGCCGGAATCCCGCTCCCCCCGCACTTATGTACGCTAATCCCGTTAAATATATACTTATCTAATGGGGTTTATCCCGTTAAATGCGTAAGCTATTTAACGGGACAGGGGTAAATCCATGGGTAATTTACCTCCCCGCCGCTTATGTAATTAACATGTAACATACATAAGCGCGGGGGTCACTTCGTAATGAACGAAGTTAAGCTTGCTGATTTGCTTGCCTGTTCCGCCATAAAGACGGAAACTCTCCTGCAAGCACATTGATTCGCTTTAAAGGATAATTAACTTTTTAATTTACCCCGTGGAATAAAGCCTCTAATGAAGCTAAGATTGGTAACTCGTCGCAACTGGCGGTCTAACACCGCCACCGACAAGCGACACATTATTCAACGGGGTTTGCCGGCAAAGCCATCGAACACTCGATGTCGACCTTGCTTGCTTCGCCCTTTACCCCGTTAAATGCGTAAGCTATTTAACTGGGGCGCCTTATCAGACGCGTAAACCTCTGATAAGGACTTTGTCCGTTTTATATACCCGATAACGGGTAAATAATGCGGATTAGTTTCATGCTGTATGAACAGTACGAAACTATTCCGCACTATATATATGTAAAAAAACTATGGCGTGCTTTTTGTTTTGAAGTACGTTGTTTATTTTTATTGTTGGGTGGTGGTGGAGCCGGTATCTCCCTCTTCGTCGGTGATGTTTATATTTGAACTGCTTGTCGCGTCATTGTCCGTTTCCGCCTGGTTGTCGATACCTTCTGTTATAACCCCCTCTTCGGTCGTCGTGGCCGCGTCCGGTTCATCATCTCTCCTCTCCGACCCCTCCCTGATCTGGGTTTCGTTCACCCGGCTGATCACCCTGTCCGCCTCGTCAAGCTTCTTGATCGTGCCGTCATAGTCGTCATTATTAAGGAATGATTCGGCCTGATTCAATATCTCCTGCGGATCTCCGGCGGTGGTTTCTTCTCCGGCAGTCGCGGCCTCCCCTTCTCCGGCGCTCGAAGTCGCCTCGCCGGGAGTTTCCATCGCCATACTTTCGGGCGCGGATACGGACGGCTCGGACGGAGCCGTTGTCTCCGGGGACGGTTCGGATAATTCTATGCCCTGATTATCCTTTTCCGCGTTGGCGCTGAATACCGGCATATCCCCTTCTTCGGCCGCCGGTTCTTCCGCCGCCGGTTCTTCCCCGGCCGGGGCGCCCTGATCTTCCGCTACCGCCGCTTTATTCGCTTCGGGACTGATCTTCGCCAGATGCGTTTTTACTCCGTCTATTTCTTTTTTGAAATCGCTCACTAATTTTTCCATAGCCGCCTGCTTGGCCGGTTCGTTGTCCGGCTGGGACATGACCTGGCCAAGTTCACGCGCGCGATTGCCGGCGAAAGAGATTCCCAGCCGCGCCTTTTCCCGCTCATCGAACGTCAGCGCCAGATGCGCTTTCTCGCTTACGATCTTGGCGATATAAAGCGAGTCGCCCGGTTTCGTGTTCTGGGCCGCCTTGATGCTCAAAACGCCGCTGCCCGCGAGAAAGATCAAAACCAAAACGACCACCATCGCCGGCTGCGAAACGTTTCGCAATGCCTGCAGCGGCAGCCGCTCGCCGATTATTTTCGCCCAGCTGAATTCATAACGCGTCTTTTTCGTCTCCGGGCCGAAGATCTGGTTAACCAAAATCCCCCGATTGGTCTTTTTCCAATCCGGGTCCGGTTTGATATCTTTTAGATTATTCAGTTGTTTGAGCAAGTCGTTGTTGGTCAT
>CAYVIA010000031.1:7580-9205 GCA_964451485.1 uncultured Gammaproteobacteria bacterium | reverse complement strand
GCCTTGACTGCCCGATAAAGAAGCACTCTGACATTGCCTTTCGATTTCTCGAGCGCGCCGGCAATTTCGGTAATTGACAATTCATTAACGAAGCGCAGGACTATCACCTCGCGATATTCGTCCTTAAGTTCATTAAGCTTTTTCTCAAGCGCTCCGAAATCGAGGATGGTCTCAACCTGGCGGTGAACGTCCCGTCCGTCATCGACCGAATTCTTAAACGCCGGATCGCTGTCGTAACTTACCACCTGCTTCCGGCTCTTCTCGCGGTATGAATCGATCACCAGATTGCGGGCCACTTTATAAAACAGCGCCTTCAAGGTCTTGTAATCGGCCAGCGCCTTGTTTTGGATATGGTCCCAGCTTTTTAAAAAAACCTGGGAGGTTATATCCTCGGCTTCTTCGCGGTTGCCGACCTTAAAAAAAACGAAACGGTAAATATCGTCCAGATATAAATCATAGGCCTTGATGAAGGCCTGCTTGTCTTTGTATTTCAAGCGCGAGTATAAAATTTTGTCCCGTACCTGTTCCAGTCCCATGTCAATAGCAGTGAATGGAACGCTTTGGTTTCTAAAGTACGATTACCATTCACTATATAATACGTATAAAGTCAAGATATGTTACACCTGATAATACACATCCCGTTTAAAAAATAATTCACGCGGACGGATGCAAAAATCGCTTTCCGCCTGCGTACCATAATAGAAATTCTAACATAACCGCCACGGCATATCAAATAAAAAAAGTGGATAAGACAACTCCCGGATAAAAATCAGGCCGCTTGATTTATTCGGCAAAGTGTGCAATGATATAAACAATGACATCTTTAGTCCATAATAATTTAGACATAAACTCAACTAAGAATATGACCGAACAACAACCATTGACTCTGCCGGAAAATAATAATGACCGCGACTGCCCCAACCCTCTTTGGCTCTCTGTTTCGGAGTCGGCTAAACTAGGCGGGGTCAACTCAAAAACCATCCGCCGGGCTATCCAGGCCAACCAGGTGAAATTCAAAATCATCAAAAACAGATACCTCGTCAATCTCGGCTCGGTGCTGGAGTATCTTGCCGGCAAAACCAAACTACAAAATAAACTCAACCAATACGGCCTGGGACAGTATGTGGAGAAATGGAAATAGGATACTATACTATAAAGCTGCTTAGCGGCGGGTACCCGCCGCTAAGCAGCTTATTTTTGTCCCTACATTATTATTTAAGTCCACGTTAACCTATACAAAACCCAGCCCCTCTTACAGGGGGCTGGGTATTTTAAACTGTTCGTTTCTCTTTATAACACCGCGTCCTTAGCCGCCTTAGCCAGCCGGAATTTAACCACGGTCTTAGCCGGAATCTTAATCTCCGCGCCGGTAGCCGGATTCCTGCCCATTCTCGCCTTGCGATGGGCCTTTACGAGTTTACCGAAGCCCGGTAATACGAATTCTCCGTCTTTTTTGACCTCACTATAGGCCAACTCGGACAATTTGTCCAATAAGGCGCCGACATCCTTTTTGCTTAAGCCGGTAGCTTCGGCCAGGGTTGTCAGCAATTGTGATTTGGTCATTTTCGCCATAATTTTGTCTTTTTCCCGCTTTGTCACGCCGTAGCTTTAGCGAAGGCGGACTT
>CAYVIA010000031.1:2280-7480 GCA_964451485.1 uncultured Gammaproteobacteria bacterium | reverse complement strand
ATAATTTTGTCTTTTTCCCGCTTTGTCACGCCGTAGCTTTAGCGAAGGCGGACTTGCCCCCTTTTGTTATAGGGACATATTTATCGCGGGTTTATGATTATTTTATAAGTTATTCGCTTCGCGAACCCGCAACTACGAATGCGGGGCATGCGAATTACCAATATTGAAATTCCTTTACGTTAAAATTATCCTCTGGGGATAACTAACTATCTTATTATAGCACTAATTCGAAAAAAGGCCAAAAAATAAGGGGAAATTTCTCCGTTTTAAATATGCCTCTTTAAAG
Source organism: uncultured Gammaproteobacteria bacterium (assembly GCA_964451485.1). Classification (GTDB taxonomy): domain Bacteria; phylum Patescibacteriota; class Patescibacteriia; order Patescibacteriales; family UBA12075; genus CAYVIA01. Next base: position 7,194 of record CAYVIA010000031.1, on the reverse strand, counting down.
CATCCGCGAGTCCGTCTTTGGCTTGCAGGCCAACAAAATTTTCGACAACCTTGCCATCCCTGAAGATCAGGAGCGTGGGGATGCTCATAACCCCGAATTTAGCCGCCGTATTATTCGCTTCCTCCGTATTAAGTTTCCCCACGACGGCTTTGTCCCCCGCCTCCTCGGCCACCTGGTCGATAATCGGTCCCTGGAGCTTGCACGGTCCGCACCAGGAGGCGAAAAAATCGACCAGCACCGGTTTTTGTTTCGAGGCGGCGATGACCTCCTCTTCGAAATTATCGTCGGTAAAATGATGTGTCATAAATTTTTCTTTAAGAATTATTATTCTTTATCATAGCATACACAAAGAAACGGAGCAAAAAAAACAAGCAATGATAAAATTTACGATATCTGTATTACCGATAAAAAAGGCGTGCGGTTTTATTCACTTGACAGCCGTAATAAAATAAAATATACTTTAGTAAGTAAATAATTTATTTAATAAATATTTAATTGTCAAACTACTAAAATGAATAGCGAAACGATCGCGCAACGCGCCCAGGAACTGCAAAACGCCCTCCAGATCTTAAGGAGGACGAAATTTTCGATCAAGGGATGCGCCGGGTCGAGCGGAGCGGAAAGATTCCTGCTGCTGCAAATCGGCATGATGAGCAACGGCCAACCGGTTATGCCCACGCTTATCGCCAAAAAGCTGGGAATCACCCTCGCGGCTGTCACTCACCTGCTGAACTCGCTCGATAAACAGGGCTATATCGAAAGAATCCCCTCCCCGGACGACCGGCGCGTAGTTTATGTCGGCTTGTCGAAAAAGGGCGCGGAAGCGCTCGGCCGGATAAAAAATCATCATGACGAAAAACTGCGCGGCCTGATCGAACATCTGGGGGTATCAGACTCTGCCGGACTTATCAGACTGATCGGGAAAGTCTCCGATTACATGAAACAAAATAATCGATCTTGATTATCGGCATAATATCATTATGACCAAACTTTTTCGGTACCTAAAACCGTATACCAAAGCCATCATCATTATCTTTATCCTCACTTTCGGACAGGTGATGGCCAATTTGGTATTGCCCGACTACATGGCGAAGATCGTCAATGAGGGCGTACTCGGCGGACAAACGGCAATCATCCTCTCGACCGGACTCATCATGCTCACGGTTTCCCTCCTCGGGGCGGGGTGCACCATCGGCGCCGGTTTCCTGGCGGCGCGCGTATCCACCGCTTTCGCCCGTGAAATACGCGAAAAAATATTCACCAAAGTACATGATTTTTCCCTGACCGAATTCAATAAATTCTCGACGGCCTCGCTTATTACCCGCTCCACCAACGATATCCAGCAAATCCAGAGGGTTCTCTTTGTTATGATGCGGATGATGATCATGGCTCCCCTTACTGCTGTCGGCGCCCTCTTTATGGCCTACCGCACGGCGCCGTCCATGGGCTGGATCATGATTCTGGCGATTACGGTCCTGATCGGGCTGGTAGCGGCGATCTTTTTTATCGCTATGCCGAGATTCAAACTTCTGCAGAAACTCGTCGATCGCATCAACCTGGCCGCCAGGGAAAACCTTACGGGGCTGCGGGTAATCCGCGCCTTCAACGCCGAAAAGCACGAAGAAGCGAAGTTCGACCGGGTCAACAGGGACATGACCCGCCTTAACCTTTTCCTTAACCGTATTATGGTGGTGATGCAGCCGATGATGACCCTGATTTTCAATTTTACCGCTATTGCCGTTATTTGGACGGGCGCGCACCTGATCGGCTCCGGAGACCTCTTGATCGGCAATATGATCGCCTTCATGCAATATTCCATGCAGGTACTCTTCGGGTTCACCATGCTCTCCATGATCTTCATTATGGTGCCCCGCGCCTCGGTTTCGGGAGAACGCGTGGCGGAAGTGATCGCCACGGAACCGTCCATTAAAGATCCGGAAAAGTCGTCGCCTTTCGGAGCGGACAGGCGCGGCACGGTCGAATTCAGAGACGTTACTTTCGCCTACCCGGGCGCCGAATATCCGGCGCTTGAGAGTATCACTTTCACGGCCGAAGCCGGCAAAACCACGGCCCTCATAGGCTCTACCGGCAGCGGCAAATCGACGCTTGCCAATCTTATTCTCCGCCTTTACGACGTATCCTATGGACACGTGCTCGTGGGCGGCGCTGATGTCCGCCGCCTCAAAGCGAAAGACCTTTACGGACAAATCGGCTATGTCCCTCAAAAAAGCGTGCTTTTTTCCGGCACCATAGCCAGCAACATAAAATACGGCGCGCCCGGCGCGCCGGAGAAAGAAATACGCCGGGCCGCCCGCATCGCGCAGGCGACCGAATTCATAGAGGGGAAAGGAGAGGAATACGGACGGGAGATAGCGCAGGGGGGAGCGAACGTTTCCGGAGGCCAGAAACAGCGCCTGTCCATCGCGAGAGCGCTTGCCAAAAGGCCGGAGATCTATATTTTCGACGACAGCTTCTCCGCCCTCGATTTCAGGACCGATGCCGCGCTCCGCCGGGCGCTCCGGGAAGAGACTACCGATGCCACGGTACTGATCGTGGCGCAAAGGATCGGCACGATCATGGATGCCGACAAAATTATTGTCCTTGATCGCGGCCGGATCGTGGGCGAAGGCAAACATGCGGAACTGCTCAAAAGCTGCTCTGTTTACCGCGAAATTGCCCTGTCGCAGCTGTCGGAAGAGGAGTTGGAAAATTAAATTTATATATTTCCCGCCGACATGCTCCATATTACATGTTACGTGATATGAACGATAAAAATACACAATACAATAAAACTAAAGCCGGACCGATACGCATGCACCGCGGTCCCGGAATGATGATAGGCGCCATAGAGAAACCGAGGGATTTCAGGAATACGATGAAAAATCTCCTCTCTTACCTTAAGCCATTCCGCCTGGCAATCATTATCGTCTTCATTTTCGCCATAGCCAGCACTGTCTTCGTTATCGTCAGCCCGAAAATCCTCGGACAAATGACGAACCTGATAGTGGACGACTACACGAGCATGACGATCTATGACCAGGCAAAATCCATGCTCCCCGCCGGAACCGTCATCCCGCCGGGCGCCACGGGCGCGGATCTGCTCGAAAACGCGCCCCCGGAAGCGCTCGCGCGAATCCCGGCCGATAAACTGCAAAAATTCGAAGCGCTCGATATGTCCCGCCGCCCCGGGATAGATTTCGGCGCGCTCGGCCGTACCGCCGCCCTTTTAGTCGGCCTTTATCTCCTGAGCGCGTTTTTCGGCTACGTTCAGGGCTGGATCATGTCCGGCGTGGCTCAGGAAGTAACTTACAATTTCCGCCGTGATATCTCGAAAAAGATCAACCGCCTGCCGCTTGCCTATTTCGACCACAGGACCCATGGCGAGGTTCTAAGCCGCGTAATCAACGACGTCGATACGGTCAGCCAGACCCTGAACCAAAGTTTAACCCAAATCGTTACCTCGGTCACGATGATCATCGGTATTCTTATTATGATGCTCTCGATTAACTGGCTTATGACCCTGGTCGCTCTTCTGATCCTGCCCTTGAGTTTCACTTTCGTGGGCACGATCATCAAACGCTCGCAGAAATATTTCAAAGGGCAGCAGGACTCCCTGGGAGAGATTAACGGCCATATAGAGGAAATGTACGCGGGACACAGCGTGGTTAAGGTTTTCGGCGGCGAGACGCGTTCACTCAAAAAATTCCGGAAGATAAACGATGAACTCTACGAAAACGCCTGGAAAGCGCAGTTCCTGTCCGGCCTGATGTGGCCGCTCATGAATTTTATCGGCAACATCGGTTATGTCGGTATTTCCGTCCTTGGCGGCTGGCTCGCGGTCAAGGGCTCGGTCAATATCGGCGATATCCAGGCCTTTATCCAGTACGTCCGCCAGTTCAACCAGCCGATCGTCCAGACGGCCAATACGGCCAGCGTCATGCAATCGACAGCCGCGGCCGCGGAACGCGTCTTCGAATTCCTCGATGAGGCGGATGAAGTCCCGGAAACGAAAAATCCCCTAAAACCGAAGTCGGTCCGGGGACGGGTTGAACTGAAAAACGTCATCTTCGGCTACGAACCGGACAAAACCGTTATCCGCGGCCTTAACGCGAAGATCGAACCGGGCCGGCGGATCGCCATCGTCGGACCGACCGGCGCCGGCAAAACCACGATCGTCAACCTGCTTATGCGTTTCTACGACGTCGATGACGGCTCTATCAGCGTGGACGGGATCGATATCCGTAAATTCAAACGCTCCGACCTGCGCCGGATGTTCGGCATGGTGCTCCAGGATACATGGCTTTTCAACGGCACGATCGGCGAGAATATCGCTTATGGCCGATTAAACTCCCCGCCGGAAAAAATCGCCGCCGCCGCAGAGGCGGCCCATGCCGATAATTTTATCCGCACGCTTCCCGGCGGCTATAACATGATGATCAACGAAGAAGCGGACAACATCTCCCAGGGAGAAAAACAGCTCTTAACCATCGCCCGCGCCATGCTGGCCGACCCGCCGATCCTTATCCTCGACGAGGCGACCAGCTCGGTCGATACCAGGACAGAAGTGCTTATCCAGAAAGCGATGGATCGGCTAATGGCCGGCCGAACGAGTTTCGTGATCGCGCACCGCCTGTCGACCATCAGGGGCGCGGACCTGATTCTCGTGATGAATGACGGACAATTGATCGAACAGGGCGGGCATTCCGAACTGATGAAAAAAAACGGCTTTTACGCCGCCCTCTACCAAAGCCAGTTTACCCCGTTAAATAATTCAACTTCTTAAATAACTGTATTTTTCAACTTATATTATATCCAGATTAGACAGTCATCCGTATAAACCCGGCCATTTAACGGGGTGAACCCCGTTAAATAATTCAACTTCTTAAATAACTGTATTTTTCAACTTATATTATA
>CAYVIA010000031.1:0-2180 GCA_964451485.1 uncultured Gammaproteobacteria bacterium | reverse complement strand
ACCCCGTTAAATAATTCAACTTCTTAAATAACTGTATTTTTCAACTTATATTATATCCAGATTAGACAGTCATCCGTATAAACCCGGCCATTTAACGGGGTGAACCCCGTTAAATAAAATAGCTTTCGCCTAATTTATTTTTCAGGTTATTTTCCACGTTTTGCGCCAAGATAATAGCCCTGTCGTAATCGCCCGCGCGTACCGCCTGGCGGGCAGCCACGAATTTATCGAAATCGTTTTTCGTAATTACTTCATAAGCGCTGCTTTTTCTGGCGACAATCTTCTTCCAAGCGTCATAATCGTCATTTTCGAAAGCGGTTAAAATCTGTTCTGCTTGTATAAAAGTACTTCTACTGCTACTGCTTTCTTCATCGTCCGGCCTGGCAAAACCATTGGTCATGCCGCCGGACAGCATAATGGTTAAAAAAGCGATACTGATCGCGGCTTTTTTGTATGGCTGCATATTGTTTTAACTATAATATTATGAATTTTTAACCCCCACATTATGTTTATACGCAGGAGAAATTATTTTCTTTCAAAAAAAGAGGACGGCCTAATGCCGTCCTCGCTTATTTATCGGTTAATTTTTAGCTATAGATCGATACCGGAAATAGTGAAGGTCTTCGACAAATCCCCTTCCGTGCTTTCTTTGCGCGCTCTCTGCGCCGCCTCCCGTTGTGTCGATTCGTCGTAGTTCTCGAAAAATCCGGCAAGACACATATGGGACCTGAGGATCCCGAGCGCCACTACCGCCCTGCCCGCCTCTTCGTTGCCGGCCGCGCGGTAATGCTCGATAATCGCCTCGTCCAGGGCCTCGCGGTATGCCCGGTTGTTCCACGCCCGGGCGCGCATATTGCCGAAATCATGCACCATGGCCAAAAGTTCGTTTTTGGTCACCCCCGAGTCGCCAAAATCAGTCAGTTCCACTTTGCCCGCGTCGCCGTAAAAGGTATTACGCGGACAGCAGTCGCCGTGCACGAGAAAATACTTTTTCTTCTGCTGAAATGACGCCACCACCTTCTCGTATTTGGCGAAGAGTTCACCTACGGCTTTCCGCAAATCTTTTACTCCTAACCGATATTCCATAGTCATCCACACCGGCACTTCGCCGTGCTCGATTTCATCTCCCCGACTAATCTTTTCTTCTCTTTCCCGTTTCAATTCCCGATATCGGCCGGCGAAATAATCCGGGTATTTTTCCTGCATCCATTCTTCTATTTGCCCGATGTCCTCCGGGTGTCCGTGGTTCTCAAGCGAGCGGGCGATCTCCCCTTCTCTTTCTTCGTCGTCCATATCATCATCCAGCTCCGGCTCATGCATCGAGAGGATGACTTCGGTGTTCTCCCGGTAACCGTCGTAGCTGTCGTAAATATCGTCGATGATCCCAAAGACGTCTTCCATTTTGCGCAGATGGAATTCGCGCTTGATGTCTTTAATCAGCTTATCGGCATCGACGTCTTTTTGCATGGCCGTAAGCGCCTCGACGCACCTATAGGCATGCTCCGGCGTAAGCTTTTCCATATCGTCCTCGGATTCGATGAAACCGACCTGCGCGTCTTCCGGAAACGCATCGACGATCATGTAACTTTCGCCTTTGTCGACATTGGCCTTTCCTTCGTAAAACTTGCGTACCCCCATCCCTGACTCCGGTTTCTTTTCCAGCTGCGCGGAAAGATTCTTATGCACCGTGATTTCTCTCACTATCGCCCGCCTGGCGTCTTCGCTCTCCGTATCGGCAAGCATTTTCAGAAAACGCTCTTCGCCCTGCGCGTTCCCGGCGAGAACATGAAAGAAGCGGATACCTTTATCGGCAATTTCTCGCTTCATACCGACAATGTTTTTCGCTTCAAGGCCATGGCTTTGCAAAATTTTCTCGATTCTTTCCCGTCTTTCTTTTTCCATTCCATTCTCCTTTCTTTCCCTTTTTGGTTTTTCTTCCATATGAGGAATATCAAAAGGAAGATTTTGATTGAACGGATTTTCTATAGACATAATCTTACAAAGAACGATTAATTAATATTAATCGTTTTAAAGTTAAATATCGATGAAAAATATAATAACATAACAAAACGAATTATCAGCGACATATCAGCGTAAAGGACGCAAAAATCATAAAAAATTTACGAAACTTTTATTTGTATCTAACATCATAATAATATTAAAACATCTAACGGTCAAAT
>CAYVIA010000030.1:0-11933 GCA_964451485.1 uncultured Gammaproteobacteria bacterium | reverse complement strand
TTAATTATAGCAGAAAACTGGGAAATAAAAAAGCGCCTGGTGATTTGCGGCGCTCTTTTTTTCTTGTTTTTAAAAATCAGTTCATGACCCATGAGCCCAATATCCTTCCGAGTTCTTCCCGGCTGAAAAACAGCTTTACTTCTTTCCAGAAAGTTTTTTTGTTGTCCGTGCCGTGAATGACATTGCGCCTGACATCCTGGCCGAACCTGTGCCTGATGGTATATGCGTCCGCTACGGCCGGTTCGCGATTGCCGATCACGTCGTTTAAGCGGTCGATCGCGTTCGCGCCTTTGACGATATAGAATATGCAATCGCCCGCGCAATAGCAAACGGACATGTCCCCGTAAAAATCCTCGCAAACGCAGCTTTCGTAAATGACATCGATTTCCTTTTGGGTCAATCTTACGCGCTTGACCGCCACAATTTCAAGTCCGGCCTCTCTGATAGCGGCCAGAACCTCATCGACTAAATTCCTTTCCAAACAATCTGGCTTTAAAAGACCGGATGAATATTCCATCGATCGTCCCTCCTGTTTTTATTCGGTTCATGCCGGCCATATGTTCATGACCGGCGCGTTATGATCTCCGATATATTCAAGCTATATAAAATATCATGGTTTTCATACTCATCCACGGTCTTGGCGACCTCGGCCATCGTCATCCCGCCGATCTCTTCAAACCCGAGCGCCTTCATGCCGTTAACCGTCATCATCTTAAAAGCGTCTTTGGCCGTAATGCCGGCCGGATCCCGCGTCATGCCTCTTTGCGCCAAAACGGCGAATTTTCCCGCCTCCCAGATATCGAGCCGGTCGGAAGAAGCCGCGCTGTCCGTGCCCAGGCAAACATTGATGCCGGCCGCGATCATCTTCGCCACGGGAGCGATACCGGAGCCGAGTTTAAGATTACTCAAAGGACAATGGACGACGTGGCACCGGCGCGCGCGGATGATCCCGATATCCCGATCGGAAACCCAAACGCAATGAGCCAAAAGCGTCTTATTGCCGAGTAGTCCCAGCCGGTCGGCGTATTCAACAGGGCTCAAACCGGTGCGCCGCCGGCAATCCGCCGCTTCCTTTTCCGTCTCGGCCATATGCAGATGCACGGGAATACCATAACGCTCGGCCAATTCCGCGATAAATGACAAATAATCCTCTGTCATGCGCCCGAATGAAGGCACCGTTAAAGCTACTTTCACTTTTTCGTCGCGCCGATACTTTTCCAGATAATCGGAAAATTCATTCCGCTTTAATTTCCGGTCAGAATCCACGAATCCGCCGATATCGACGCCTAAAAGTACGTGCATACCCGCCTCTGACGCCGCTCGCGCCGCTTCATCCTGAAAAAAATACATATCCGCGAACGCCCCGATGCCGTTATTTTTCATCTCCCCGATGGCCTTTTTCGTATTTTCATAAACGAATGCCGCTGTCACTTTTTTCTCCTGCTCCGGCCTGATATATTTTTCCAACCAGACATCGAGCGGAACGTCTCCCGCCCGGCCTCGGAAATATACCATGGCGGCATGAGTATGGGCGTTTACCAAAGGAAGGTTAAATTTATTTTGCATATATTATCGAAGCTCATCGACCGCTCTTAAATTTTCCGCCACCACTCGGCGGTTTTTTCGAGGCCTTCGGCAAGGCCCATTTTCGGAATAATCCCCAAAAAATCTTTGGCCTTGCCGCTATCGACAAAATAATCGAACGCGGGGAAAGCTAAAAATTCGCTATCGGTTTTTTCATCTTCATTAAGATATGCGATGTTGGCTTCCGCGCCCAAAACTCCGGCGGCTTCACGGACCAGCTGACGCACCGAAACGGTTTCAGCCCCGCTGATATTGAATGCCTCTCCGTAAGCGGCCGGGTTGCCAGCCATCTTCACGATCGCCTCGGCCAGATCGTCGACATAGCCGGGCTGGATCATATTTTCCCCATCTCCCCGGACAAGAATCGGGCGTCTGTTTTCGGCCTGCTCGAAAATATAACGGAATCGGCGGCTGTAATCGTGCGGACCGTAAACGTAAGTCGGTCTGATCGCGGTCGTGCGGCAACCGTCTTTTCCGTCCTCTTGCCAAAGGAATTCCTCCGCCTGCCACTTCTTATATCCGTATTCGTTGCCCAGGGGGGTACGACGCTTGGCGTCATCTTCGGAGAATGGCCGACGGCCGGAGACGGGCGCGTAAACAGCCGCGCTGCTTAAATATATATACTGGCCTATCCGCCCCCGCAAAGAGTCGAAAGCCATGGCGGTATCATCGCGGGTATAGCCGGAAACATCCACGACCGCGTCATACTCTTTGCCGCGCAGAACGGTTTTCATCTTTTCCGCGTCATGCCTGTCCGCAATTAAAGTTTCTATTCCCGGAAAAACGTTGCCGCGCGTACCCCGATTCAATAAAGTCACGTCGAATTCGTCTTCCAGCAATTTTTTAGTGAGTTTGCGGCCGATAAAATAAGTTCCTCCCAAAACGAGAATTTTCATAACGCCGTCGATAAAATTCAAAGAAACCGTTTGATGCTGTCGATATTGACGGCGGCGCTATCGGTCCGCGCATGTTCCAGGCGGTAATTGAGCTCCCAAAGCGCGTTGCGGTTGCTGTCCCACTTGAGGATATTCGCCGCTTCTTTGAATTCGAGCCACCTGTATTCCGTGTGCTCATGGCTTAGTTTCATTTCCTCGGATGATACCTCCACGCCGAAAGCGTATTCCGGAACTACGGCTATGTCTTCTCCCCACTTGAACCCGCAGATATTCACGGCCGGCATGGTTGACGTCGAGGCCAATCTTATATAATTCGACTCCGTGGGAATCGATGCCTCTTCCGCGGCCTCCCTTTTGGCCGTATCGAGCGGCATTTCTCCGTCCTCACCGCCCCCGGCGATGCCTTGCCAAACCCTATGATCTTCTCTGTGAAAAAGCGCATAGTAAATTTTCCCCTCTTTTCTTACGAACGGAAAAACCAAAATTTGATATGGTGCTCTCATAAATTTTCGTTTAATTATTAAAATAGTTGGTTAGCTCTTTAACGGCTGCCGAGGCCCTGGCGGAACCATGGCTCGCTTTATATTCATCTATCCTGTCGAACAGCGTATTGGCCCTGTTCTTGAACGGATCGCAAACCTTGGGACAAATGGCCGGCAGTTCGCTCCTTACGGCCTTTCTTCTTTCCCCCTCCCAAATCTTCCGGAAATCTTCCGTCACGGCATTGCCATAACTGTAACCGCCGACTCTGGGATGATAGTTGCAGGGATAGACATTGCCATCCGAGCCGACAGCCGCCATCAGGTCGGTTATCTTGCACCGGCGCGCCGACCTCTTCATTTCCGAGGGCTTATTGAGCCGGTGAATGCGAATGAACCTGAACTTTTCATCGGTAAGTCCATCGACCTTGTCCAGTAAAATCATGGCCTCTTTCATTTGTCTCTCTGACAGCAAATGCTCCCCCCAATTATCCTGTTTCATGCGGAAATTATCGATACCGATCTTCTTGAGCATCTTGGCGGCCTCATAAATACCGCGATAATTATCGGGATACAAAATAAAAGAAGCGTTTATTTCGAGCCGGCTTGTTTTAGCTCTATTCCTGGCCTTGACCAGTCTATCTATGTTCCCGATCAATTTCCTGAATACGGCCTCTCCCCTTTTGTCGCCGCCGTATTTCAATCTGGCGTATGTATCGGGACGGCCCGCATCTATACTGATATTAATATAATCGATTTTGAGCAATTTTTCAATCAGCCGGTCGTTCAGGCGGGTGGCATTGCTGAAAATTCCCACCCGGACATCATCTTTTTCCTTGAGCATATCGACCGCTCTCGCGAACGCTTCTTCCGCCATCAGCGGCTCTCCGACTATGCCCGAAAACGATACCCTGTCGATTTTGTATATTTTCCTTGTCTTTTTACCGTCCACGGTAAAGGCCGCCTCTTTCCTGTAGTCCAACAGGCCGCCTATCAATTTTTCCATGTTGCGCGGGTCGGACAAGGTCGATCGCAGTTTTTTCGAGGCGATCTCCGTTTTTTCTCTTTCGTTTTTCGCCACCTGGCCGCCGATACACCAAGCGCAGCGGAGATTGCATACGCTCGAAGGGTGTATCAAGACCTCGTATGGCGGAAGTATCATATCCGCGTCGAGCGCGAAGTAACGGTCGAGATAATCCCTAAAAATGGAGGCCTCGTTAAAAATACCCGGCAAATCCCGTCTGATATATTTAACCAACGGATTTTTACGGCTATCGTCGGCCTGCTCACCTGCCTTGCCGCCCGATACGGGCATATTATCACCCGGATATTTTATGATGTTAAACCATTTTTGGCCTTTTTCCCCGAAAAAAATACGGGGCAACAAACTTGCTGTCCCGTTCTCGCGGAACGTCGTTATTATGTTCATCCTTTTTCTTTTGTGGCCAAACATAGAAGAAAAAGATAAATTTTTTATTTCATTTAACTTTACCCTAACAATTAATATTTGTCAAGGACCTATTGACAAGTGGCAAATATAAAATGGTAAATAAAATTTCAAAATGCTCACCTTTTGGAGAGATGAAAAAGATTATTACGCTTTTGTCGGTCAACTAAAAAATAACAAAAACATGCTCAGTTAAAATTTTAACCAAAAAATACTGATTTAAATCATGATTTAAATCAGTATTTTTTATCGCTTAGAAATTTTTTATTTAGGCCGCCGGATACGTTTTACCGATCATCTCCCCTATCTTCGTCATGAGTTCGTCGGTCAGGCGGCGATACAAGTCATCGGAATATTCAGATGAATAATATTTTTCATAGGTAACCGGAGAGCCGACGACGATATCGCACTTTTTCAGGCGCGGTATTCTTTTGTGCGGCGGCAGAATCTCGAAAGCGCCGATTAGTCCAGCGGGCACGACCGGCGCGCGGGCGGCCAGGGCGATTTTAGCCACGCCGGTATAAGCGCGGCCCATCTCGCCGTTTCTCGTCCTCGTGCCCTCGGGGAAGATGCCGAAAAGTTTCCCGCCCTTGAGTGCTTTAAGCGCCTCGCTCAAAGCCGCGGATTTATCTTTGCTTTGCCGGTCAACCCTGATCTGGCCCGTAGCGAGCATAAACGGCCGCCAAAAGCCGCGGAACATCTTTTCCCCGGCCAGATAATATATCGGACGCGGACAAACCGCCCACAGGCACATGAAATCAAGATAACTCTCGTGGTTCGAAGCGATTATGGCCGGCCCCTCTTCGGGGATATTGGCCAGGCCCTCGACTCTACCCACCCAGATCAACCTAATCAGGGGCGCGATTACGAAACGCAAAAACACGAAAAAAACCGCGTACATAATCGCAGCCGGTTTACTTTGCGTTGGCGGCTCAGCGCCGTTCTTTATATTATCCGTCGTCATGACTTTTCGAGATCTTTTACCCTGTCCATAATTTTTGCCGCCACAGCTCGCAAATCGTCATTGTCATCCGCGGCTTCCCGCCAATAAAACGGACGCCCGAAAGCCACGGTAACATTCCGCATTTTTTTAAAAACATCCGAAGGTTTCATCTTGTGCGTGTCGGTGATAAAAACGGGAACGAGCTGGGGGTTGAGCTTGCGCGCCAGGTAAGCGATACCGGGCCTGGCCTTAGTCGGGTCGCATTGCCCCTCGACCTTGCCCGTAGGGAACATCAGCACGCTTTGTCCGTCATTTAAAATCCGGCAGGTTTTAGCCAGAGAGCTTTCATAGTCGCCGGCCGCGGACTCGATCGGGTAAGCGCCCATCAGCCAGATCAGGGGGCCGTACCATCTTTTTTTCATTAAACTGGCCTTGGTCATCTGCCTGAAAATTTTGGTCTTACGCAAAAAAGAGGAGGGCAGGCAAGCCCCGATAAAAAAAGCGTCCAATTCGCCGAAATGATTGGCGATAAAAACGACATTGCCGGTTTTTATACTCTTCAGATTTTCTTCCCCGAAGACTTTCAAAGACAAAAAACGCTTACCGACAAAATTACAAATTGTCCACATGGTCGTTTGGGAAACGGTGGCGACAAAACTTTTGATATTCATAAACAATGAAATAATGCTCTACCCATCCAAAACATATAAAACAATCTTTAAAGATAGATTAAGCGCTCATTACTATTGGCTGAATATATCATAGCACGAAAAATAAAAAATGTCAAACAAAAATTTTATTTAGCTTGTCGAATTTACTTAATATAAGTTAAAATAAATTAAAATCCGCAAGAAAAATTCTGTCTTGCGGATTATTTTTTGCTTATTTGTCGGGAGAATTAAAGGTATGTCCCCCAATATCATTCTTTGCGTCTTTCGGCCGATTCTCCTGGCCAGGATAAAAAGGACACTGGGTAACCGGCTCTATAAACTCGCCCATACTCGGCCCCATACATAAAATCTTGCCGTCCCGTTTACCCGTATTGTAGGGGCAACCCCGTAAACACAAAAATTCTTTTTTTTCTGCCGTTTTTGCCTGTTCTTCTCCCATTTGTTCCTCCTTTTTTTGCTAAAAGTTAATAAAAAGAGCCAAGGATACAGAAAACCGGCTCCCCTTGCGAGGAGCCGGTTGTCGTTTTCCCTTTTGAGTGTTTAAACCGAACTTAGGTTAAAACACCACGAAAAACCGGTCTCCTCGCGGAGCTGCTAAAGCTAAAGTAGCTAAACCAAAATCCGGTTTTTCTTAGTGTCTTAACCATATTATTCTTACTATATGTCTACCTGTGAATAATTATAGCACACTTCCTAAAAAATGCAAATTTTATTTTTCGATTCTTTATAATAACGGGAATTATTCTAATATCCCATCCAGATTAACGTCATAAAGGATCTGCTCCTGCGCTAATCTGTAATTATGCACCTCGTCGTCTTTGAACCAATGTTTTATTTCGTTTTCCGCCTCTTCGACCGAGCCGGAAGCATGGACGAGGTTCCTGATCGCCCTGGTATCTCCATCTGACATCTGATATGAATCGAGCACGTAATCCCCCCTGATGGTCCCCACGTCAGAAGTAAGGGGTTCGGTTCCGCCGGTCAGCTTCCTGACGATCTTAACCGCGTGGGCGCCTTGCCAGATCATGGCGATAACCGGACCGCTGGTCATGTATCTTTTCAGATTCCTCAGGATAACGGCCGTGATTTCCATCGGGTCATCCGAGGGTGGAGTCAGTCCCTTATCCATATAACCTTTAATCGTTTTTTCGCCGGTAATTTTGCGCCAATTCGGATCGAGAGTATAATGTTTTTCTATCTGATCCTTCGTGGCAATAAGCATCTTAACGGCAATTAACTTCAGACCAATCCTTTCATAACGGCCGATTATTTCGCCAATCAAAGTCCTTTGTACGCCGTCCGGTTTTATCAAAACCAGCGTCCTTTCCTCTTTGGGATGTTTCATATGTTTTGTTACGATTTATTTATGATTTATTGCAGATATTTTTTAATGGCTTCGCTCACTTGGGCCGGGGTAAGATTGGCCTTGACCAGATAATCGGCCGCTCCCAACGCTTCCCCTTTGCGCCTGTCTTCATCAGTTCCCAGGTTAGTAAGCATAACCACCTTGATCTTTTTCGTTTTCGGATCGTTTTTTATCTCCTCAAGCGCGGAAAAACCGTCAAGCTGGGGCAGAATCACGTCCATCATGACAATATCCGGCTTGTCGCTTTTGGCCATTTCTACTCCGGTTGCGCCGTTGTCGGCGATTACCACGGTAAAACCATCCTGTTCCAGTTTGGTTTTATACATAGCGCTGATCATATTGTCATCTTCCACAATCAGGACTTTTTTCTTGTTTGCCATATAATTAGTTCTTAATTTTTAACTAAACCGGCCTATCCATATTATAATAAATCCCCGCGAAATAAACAAGCCCTTATTTTTGCCGGATTTCATTCCCGTTACTCTCTAAAATTATCGTGCCGTCAAGGTCGGTGCGGAATATTCTCACCCCCGCTCGTTCCAACCGCTTGATAACCGCGGGGCTGGGGTGGCCGAAATCGTTGTCTTTCCCCACCTCGATCACGACTATACTCGGTTTAACCGCCGCCAAAAAATCCTCTCCGCTCGACGTATCAGAACCGTGGTGGCCGGTCTTAAGCGCCTGAGCCGACAAATCCACGCCTTCCCGAAGCAGTTCCTGTTCGACTTCGACTTCCGCGTCGCCCGTGAACAGAAATTTACTTTCACCGTAGACCAATTTAACGACAATCGAACTGTTATTCAGGTTTTCTATTCCCTTGCCGGCTAAACTGCTGCGCGGATAGAGGATATTGAGGCGGCAATTTTCTCCCAGGGAAATCGTTTGCGGGCGGTCGACAATCATCAGCGGAACGCGGTCGTCCCTGATCTTTTGCAGCCACTTGATATACCCGGGCGAATTATGAATGACGCCCGTGTATAATATTTTTTTTACTTTGTATCTCTCCAGCACGTCGTTCAAGCCGTTGACGTGGTCATCGTGCGGATGGGTCAGGATCATGAGGTCGATGGTCCGGTCCCACCAGGCCATATTTTCCCCGAGGCGCCTGATCACGGTATTATCCGGCCCGCCATCAATCAGGATATTCTGTCCCGAGGGCGTTTTAATCAGTTCCGCGTCCCCCTGTCCTATGTCCAAAAAATCCACTTCCAGGCGATTGGGAGCCGTATAAATCAGCCAGAAAACTAATACGGCACAAAGCGCTGCCGCCAACACCATTGCTAACAATATTTTTCGCCATTTTTTGCCCATAACCTAATTCTACTCCCCCGCCCCTGAAATTTTCATAAAATTTTTCTAAAGAAAGGATAAAATTTACAAAAAATAATATACCCCCCGGCAAGAAGGGGGCATATATTTCAGCGAATAATAATCTTTTTACGTCATATAAACCACCACGTCGCCCACGTTCGTGCCGGTACTGCCGGTGGCGATCAGGGAATTACCCAGCTTTCGGAAGAGCGCGTTGGTATCGTATTTGTCGATATAATCCTCGATTACCCTAAGCCCCATCCCGCGAGCTTTCTTCAGTGAGCCGTCATCGATTATCGCTCCGGCCGCGTCCGGATGATAATCCACGCCGTCCGTGGCCATGCTTGCCATGGCCCACTCACCCGTCTTCTTCTCGAGAGCGAACATCGAGGCGGCCGCGTAATGCTGGTTCCTTCCTCCCCGGCCGTAAACGAGGGGCAGTTTCGGCACGGTTTCGCCGCCGTAGAGGATAACGTTATACTGGTCATATTTCTTTAAAATTATTTCCCGGGCGATCCTGACGGCCATGGCCTCGGTTTCCCCGGTCAATTCCGTGGTAACGATAATCGGCTCAAGCCCCAGAAGTTTAGCTTTATGCGCCATGGCTTCGAGGGCCGAAGAAACGTTGCCGATAATATAGTTATCGCAATTGGTGAGCGTTTTCGGGGTCTCCCTCCCCGCTCCGGCCGCGTGGGACCTGACCGCGGTCTTGGTGTCCGTCACCAGTACTTTCAGTCCCGGCCGCAGGCCGGATGACTTCTCTATATACTGCGCGACACTCGCGGGCACGCGGGGCAGCAACTCATACCTGAATAAAATATTGTAAGCGTCTTTGAAAGTAGTGGGGTCGGGCACGGCCGGGCCGGAAGCGACCACATCGAGGTCGTTGCCGACCACGTCCGAAATAATGAAAGTAACGACGCGCGCCGGAGCGAAATGGCGCCCTAACTGTCCGCCCTTGATCTTTGAAAGATGTTTTCTTACCGTATTAATCTCTTTTATATTGGCGCCGCATTCGAGCAGGCGCTGGGTGGTTTCCTGTTTTTCTTTCAAGCTAACGCCGTCCACCGGGGAGGGCATCAGAGCCGAACCGCCGCCCGAGATAAGAAAAATCACGAGATCTTTCTCGCCGATCTTGTATTGATCTTTTAAGGCCAGCATCTTCTCCACCCCCCTGACGCCGTTTTTATCCGGCAGAGGGTGACTCGCTTTCATGACTTTAATCTTTTTGGTCTTGTATTTATCGTCCGTGCAGTTGACACAGCCGGCAGTAATATTTTCCGGCCCGATAATCTCCTCAAGCGCCTCGGCCATATAACCCACGGCCTTGCCTCCGCCCACCACGAAAATCCTGCCCTTTAAAAGGTCATAATGCCTGTTATAGACGATTACGGAATTGAAGGTTTCATTGTAAGAAACGGCATTGGTAAGCAGATTACGCGGATTTACCCGGTCAATCCCGGCCTCGATAATATCAAGCGCCTGTTTCCTCCTTTTATTCGTCGTCAACTCTTTGTAATTTTTGATCACGCCCATATATTTTGATTATCACGTTATTTTTTCACCCATTATCATTATTTTACCATAATTTTAGAAAACAGAAAACCCCGAAAATGAAAAGAATGCGAACAAACGTTTGTTCGCATTCTTGCACTTGACGTCAGTATAATTTCGTGATATGGAGTTAGAATGCGCCAAGTCAAAAAAAGAGCGGGGCAAAACCGACCAATAATCAAACCGCAAATCTTAACGGTATCAACTTAAATTCTTACCCTTAAAATAATCCATCAACTCCTCGATCTTTATCCGTTCCTGCTTCATGGTGTCGCGGTCGCGCACGGTTACGTCTCCGCCAGCCGGCGGATTTTCGAGCGTGTCGAAATCCACGGTTACGCAGTAAGGCGTGCCGATCTCGTCCTGGCGGCGGTAGCGCTTGCCGATATTACCGTTATCGTCGAACTCGCACATATAATCTACAGAGATATCTCTATAGATCGCTTTGGCCTTGGCCACCAGTTCCGGTTTGTTCTTTAAGAGCGGAAAAACCGCCACCTTTATCGGCGCGAGTTTGCGGGGAAACTTCATCACCACCCTTTCCTCGTCCCCCACCTTCTCCTCGGTATAAGCGTCCGAGAGCACGGCCAGGACAGTGCGGCCCACGCCCACGGACGACTCGATCACGTGCGGCACGTACTTTTCGCCCGTCCGCGGATCCGCGTAATCGAGCGGCTTGCCCGAAAACTTCGCATGCTGGGAAAGATCGTAATCCCCCCGCGCGTGTACGCCTTCGAGCTCTTTAAAACCGAAGGGAAAATTATATTCGATATCATAGGCCTCTTTGGCGTAAAAAACGAGATTTTCGTGCTTGTGCCATTTAAGATTCTCCTCGCGGATACCCAAGTCGAGATAATACTGCCAGCGGGCCTGTCTTAATTTTTCATACTCCTCCATTTCCTTGTCCGGACTCGTGAAATACTGCATCTCCATCTGTTCGAACTCGCGGGTGCGGAAAATAAACTGGCGGGCGGTAATCTCGTTGCGGAAGGCCTTGCCGATCTGCGCGATACCGAAAGGAATTTTCACGCGCGCGGAATCGAGCACGTTCTTGTAATTGACGTATATCCCCTGGCAGGTTTCCCCGCGCAGGTAGGCCGGATCCTTCGCCCAATCGTCCGTGAAATTACCCAGATTGGATTTTACCAACAAATTGAATTTCTTCACGCCGGTAAAGTCGCTCTTGCCGCAATGCGGGCATTTCACTTCCGCTTTATGTTCGTTAAAAATTTCGTTTATCTCCTTCTCGTCCATCTTCTCATCGGCCTGCGCGCCGATATCCTCAAGCAAGTGATCCACCCGCAGCCGCGCGTGGCAGTTCCTACATTCGGCCAGCGGATCGGAAAAGCCGGCTACGTGCCCCGAGGCCTCCCAAATACGCGGGTGCATGAAAATGCCGGAGTCGAGTCCGACGATATCTTCGCGCAACCGCACCATTGTCCGCCACCACTCGCGCTTAACGGCATTTTCAAGCTCGACGCCGTACGGTCCGTAATCGTACACGGCGGCAAAGCCGCCGTAAATCTCGGAGGAAGGAAAAATAAACCCCCGCCGCTTGCAAAGCGACACGATTTTGTTCATCGTTTCGTTATCCGCGTTGTTATTTTTTTCTTTCTTAGTCATAAATTCATTATAACATTTCCCTAACTATTGTCAAAAATATCGCATTTTTACCGAAAAAA
>CAYVIA010000029.1:0-13804 GCA_964451485.1 uncultured Gammaproteobacteria bacterium | reverse complement strand
CGGCCGCGATTTGTTCCGGGGACATTCCTTTCTGGTATAAATCGAGCGTTTCGAGCTGGGTTAGTTTAGTCGCCAGCTTTACTTTCGGTGTTTTCTTCTCTCCGGTATTTCTTTCCGATTTTTTTTCCCGCGGCGAAACCGTCTTGCGCTCGTAGCCGCCCGTGGTCGTCAGGCAATTGTCGCACTTGCGGCAGGCCCTGGCTCCGGGATCACCGAAATAATCGAGAATATATTTTTGGCGGCAGCCGAAATGATAAACATAGTTCTCGAGCATGTCGAGTTTTTTGAAGGCGCTGCTGAGTTTTTCTTTCAGGGCGGTAAAGTCGATATTTATTTCGCGCGGCTTAACGCGCTTGAGTATTCTTATCTCCGTACCGCGGAACGGAGGCCGGTATTCAGCCAGGCCGTCGTCGGCCAATTTACGCACTAACCTGACCAGCGATTCCTTTTTTACCTCCAAAATATCCGCCGTTTCCTGAAAATTAACTTCCCAGCCGGAAACCATCTCTTTGGCGTAGCGTCCACGCAGCTTACTTATAATCTCGCGCTGTTTTTTGGCCCGAGCGCCGATTAGCGCTTCAATTTCATCAATGCTTCGTGATAATTTAAGAAAAGCATTTCCGCTTTTCTCCCGCGCGCGGGCGATATAGCCCTCGCGTTCGAGAATTTTCAGGGCGGTACCGACGGCCATTTCCGGCACGGACTCGGAAAGCATCTCCAGCAGTTCGGCGTAAGTGATCAAAACCGTGTCCGACTCGTAGCCGGCGAGGATTTCATAAATTTTTATGATCATCTCCGGCGGCGGATTGTCGCCTTTAATAAAGAATTCCTGCAAATGCCGGTCGCGCGAGTTATAGAGCATAAGACAAAAGCTTTGTTTGCCGTCGCGGCCGGCGCGTCCCGATTCCTGGTAATAGGCCTCGACCGTGCCCGGCATGTCGTAGTGGACAACGAAGCGGATATCCGGCTTGTCTATTCCCAGCCCGAAAGCGTTCGTGGCCACGATCACTTTGGCTTTGCCGGACATGAAATTTTCCTGTACCCAGCGGCGATCGTCGGCTTCCATGCCGGCGTGGTAAACTACCGCCTCGATATTATTTTCGAGCAGGAACTGCGCCAGCCGGTCGGCCCTGGAACGCGTGCCGACATAAATTATGCCCGAAGCGTCAGGCAAGCCCGAAATCGCGTCCAGCACCGTCTGCGATTTTTGTCCCTCGCTCGCGTGCACTACGCCGAATTGCAGGTTGGGGCGCTCGAAGCCGGTAATGACCGTCTCCGGCGCGCGCATTTCGAGCTGTTTTCTGATATCCTCCCTCACTTCGGGCGTGGCCGTGGCGGTCAGGGCCAGCGCCGGCGGATCGCCCACGTACTTGACGGCTTCGCGCAGTTTTAAGTAGCTCGGCCGGAAATCATGGCCCCATTGGCTGATGCAATGCGCCTCGTCCACGGCAAATAAACTGACTTTGATATTGGCAAGAGACTTCATGAAATCCGCATTATAAAATCGTTCCGGCGCGATATAGAGTAATTTATACTGCCCGTTCTGCACCGCTGCCAACCGCCGGGCGGTTTCATTGGGTGAAATGGAAGAATTGACGAAAGTGGCGGGAATACCAATCCTAGAAAGTCCGTCCACCTGGTCCTTCATAAGCGCAATTAAAGGCGAGATAACGATAGTTACACCCGGAAGCACGAGCGCGGGCAGCTGAAAGCAAAGCGACTTGCCGCCGCCCGTAGGCATGATCACCACGGTCGATTTACCGGCCAGGACATTATCGATTACTTTCTCCTGTCCGGGTCTGAAGGAGGGAAAACCGTAATGGAGCTTCAGCAATTCGAGGATTTGTTGTTTTTGCTTTTCCGGCGCCATATTTGACTAAAAATGATTTTTGGACTAATTTTATATTAACAGATTAAGGCCAGAGACGCAATTTTGTCCTTTTAAACAGGAGTCAATCCCCAAAACAGGAGTCGCTAATGATCGATTTGAACGGTATTAAAGCGAAAAACAGGTATTTTATCGCGGCCGGGCCGGCCAAATACGGCCGGGGATACGCGATTTATGAAAATCCGCTGAATTTTTTTCTGTTTCGTTGTAAATGTGTAAAGCCGGAGATTTTCGGGGCGGTAACCACCAAAACACTTACGCTCGAACCGCGGCGCGGCAATTACCGTTGGTGGAAGCCGTGGGAAGTCCTGCGGCGCATACCGGGCGGCTGGGTAAATCGTTTTGGCTGGAATAATTGCGGTATCAAATACTTTGCGGAGAGAGTATACCCGCGGCTTGGACTCGACAACCTGATCGTCTCCATCGGCGCCCTGCGGTCTGCCTGGGAGATAACGGCTATGATCGAAATTCTCAATAAGATCGATATCATTGCCGTCGAAATCAATATCTCCTGCCCCCACGTCGATATCCGTTTCCGATATCGGTGGAAAGAAATGGAGATGATGTTTATCGAGGCCGCCCACGCCTCCCGCCATCCCCTAATCGTCAAACTCGAACCCGGTATATGGGCGCCATTTTACGCCAAGATGGCGGAAGAGTGCGGCATTAATGCCGTTTGCGCGGTCAATACTTTGAAAGTCGCGTACCCCTTCGTCGGCGGCGCTTCCGGGCCGCAACTGAAACCCCTGGCTCTCGATACTGTCAGGGAAGTATGCGCGGCGGTTAAAATTCCCGTGATCGGCGGCGGCGGTATTTATACCGCGTCCGACTGCGATGAATTTTTCGCGGCCGGCGCCAAAGCCGTTTTTTTCTCGAGCGTTTTTCTCGACAAACCGTTAATCCCGGGGCGGATAGTGAGAGACTGTTTACAATAGAACCACAAAACCCGCCGATTGTCGACGGGTTTTTATCATTACCTTGTCTTATGTTCTATGTTTCGTGTTTCGTGCTTCGTGTTACATGTTTCGCGCTTCTCTTCTTCGTTTATAAAGCTCCAGCGTATTCCTGAATAACATGGCGATGGTTAAGGGGCCGACGCCGCCCGGCACGGGCGTAATATATCCGGCTTTGTCCTTGAGGTTTTTTAAGTCCGCGTCCCCCAGCACCTTTTTGCCATTTTTAGTGATGCCGATATCGATGACAATGGCATCTTTTTTTATCATATTTTTTTTGATGAATTTTGGCTTGCCGACAGCCGTGATCAGGATATCAGCCCGCCGGGTTTTATCCGTCAGGTTTTTATCGCCGGCATGTGCCGTTTCGGTTTTAGCGCCCAGACATGACAGTACCTTGGCCAGGCCTTTGCCGAAAATATCGGAGTTGGCGATTATGCATACGGTCTTGTCTTTCGGTTCGCAACCGATAGAGGCAAGCATCTCGAGCGCCGCGCTGAAAACCGGCGGCATGACGTGAGCATGACTGCATGTCTCGAAGAGAGTTTCCAGGTTATACGGATGAAAACGATCCACATCCTTGGCCGGGTCAATGGCGGCCATAATTCCGTCCGTATCGAAACCGGCCGGCAAGGGCAGCTGCACGAGAATAGCATCAATCAGGTCGTCTTTGTTCAAGTAGTCGATCGTGTCGAAGATTTGCCGTTCCGGGATATCGGCGTCGCATCGGTAAACATGCGTATCGATGCCGATTTTTTTCGCCTCTTTTTCTTTCAGGTTGACGTAAAGTTGCGAATCCTCCCGTTCGCCGATCAGGATAATGGCAAGGTTGGGTCGTCTCTCCGGCAGGCGCGGCATATGTTTATCCGGTTTGCTGACTTTATTCATTGCGCATATTTCCCGCACGATTTCGTCTTTGATTTTTTCGGCCAAGGCCCGGCCGTCAATTATTTTCATGTAACACGAAACATTAAACACGAAACATGGATATACTACTTAATACTTCCGTATAACATTGCTCCTATTTCGTCTGCTAAAATTAGCAGTAATTGATAATCCTTTGGGATTAAATATTCCTCAACTAAAGAAAAATGTAATAGATATTTTGATTCTTTGAGCGAGCCGTATGCTATACGCAAAAATTGTTTATGTTCTTTACAATTATAACCCTTTCTTCGGGCATAACCCTCAATGTAATTCAATACCACCGACAAGGCCGCTCTTCGTAATTGGGATGTAACACCATATAATTCTTCTCGGGGGAATTTTTTTGTCGCTTTATAAACCGCATGTGCGTATTTGTCCATCTTGTCTTTCAGTTTTTCATGATAATTTTCCATATTATTGCTCTATGCTTCGTGTTTCGTGCTTCGTGTCAAGCCCCGGCACCGGAAACGCCTCGCATATTTCCGCCACTTGCTTTTTGACCTCCGCCAGTTTATCCGGTTCATTTTTGTACCCGATGGCTTTATCGATCAATCCCGCGATTTTTTTCATCTCATCTTCCCGCATGCCGCGCGTCGTGATGGCCGGCGTGCCCAGCCGTACGCCGGAAGGATTAAAGGGCGGTTTCGGATCGTTCGGGATGGTCGAGCGGGAAACCGAAATGCCGACTTTGTCCAGAATAACCTCCGCGTCTTTGCCGCCCAAGTTTTTATTGGTCAGGTTGACCACCATCAGGTGATTGTCCGTGCCGCCGGAAATAATTTTATAATCCATCTTCACGAGTTCGCCTGCCAGTGTTTGCGCGTTACGGATTACCCGCGCGGCATATTCTTTGAATTCAGGTCTAAGCGCCTCGCCGAAAGCCACGGCTTTGGCCGCGTTGATATGGTCGTGCGGTCCGCCCTGCAATCCGGGGAAAACCGCCCGATCGACTGCGCGCGCGTATTTCTCTTTGCACATGATGATAGCGCCCCGCGGTCCGCGCAAGGTCTTATGGGTAGTGGTCGTAACCACGTCGAAGATCGGCGCGGGATTAGCCATTTGTCCGCCGGCAATCAGGCCGGCCGTATGGGCGATATCGGCGAAAGTATAGGCGCGCGTCTCGTCGGCGATCTCCTTGAATCTTTGCCACTCGACTTCGCGCGCGTAGGCGCTGAAACCGGCCACGATCATTTTCGGTTTTTCCCTCCGCGCGATCTCGGCCACCTTGTCCATATCGATGCGGCCGGATTCCGCGTTCACTTCATACTGTACGAAATTATAAAGGATGCCGGAAAAATTTACCTTATGCCCGTGGGAAAGATGGCCGCCATGGTCGAGTTTAAGTCCGAGTACCTTGTCCCCCGGCTTGAGAAACGCGAAGTACACGGCCGCGTTGGCCGGCGACCCGGAAAGCGGCTGGACGTTGACGTGCTCGGCGCCGAATAATTTGCGCGCCCGTTCGATAGCGAGTCCTTCCACATCATCGATAATCCGGTTGCCGCCGTAATATCTGTGGCCCGGGTAGCCCTCGCTGTATTTATTGGTCAGCACCGTGGCCATGGCCTCGAGCACGGCCGGGGAGACGTAATTCTCAGAGGCGATCAGCTCCATCTCGCTCGCCTGCCGCGCTTCTTCGCGCCTGACGCAGTCGAACACTTCTTTGTCTTGCCGGGATAAATTTTGATAATCCATAGTATTGTATTGTTATTGATTTTTATGGCAGCCAAGCGCCTGCCACCAATCGAAGAATTCCGCTTTTCTCATGGTTGCCATTATTTTTTTAGCCGATTCGGTTTTTAGACACTCCTCCGTGCTGTCTATCCACTCCTGCGCCGGTGCGTGCCCCAGGGCTAATAACTTCTTCGCTTCGAAGGCGCATTCAAGCCCATCGGCATCGCGGGCAATCATAGCAGCTTTGGTCTTTTTTTCTTCGAACTCATTGAAATATTTTTCCCACCTTTCCTTGATACCGCCACCGAGCGTTTCCAGTTGATCGAAAAAAGAATGGCTCTCAGCCTCGTCTTTGTTGGTGAAATACATTCTGTTCACCGTATTGAGGTCGCTGATGCGCGTCTCCCCGTTATCGTGGATAAGCAGCATGCAGGCCACGTCGCGCGGATCGACGCCGCCCTCCATTTCCGCCAGAATCCAGCCGATTTGGGCTGTCCGCATCACGTGTTCGGCCACCGATTCGGGGTCGCGGACTCCGGCGAACCACCAGCCTGATCTCGGCTGGATTTTCAGATGACCCAGCTCGAAAATGAAATTTACGATTTTTTCGATATCCATATACTTATAAATATTTAAAATATTCAAGCGCCGGTTTGATGTTGGGTCCGACATTATCGGGCAGCTTCCTGACGTCGAGCCAGCCCCATTTTTTTACGGCCGATCCCTGCAGTATCTCTCCCTTTCTTTCCGCCAGAAAATGCACCAACAAAACATCAACGATTCCTTCCGGAGTTTCTTTTTTGACATACATAAGAAAAGGCTTCCTGTCGGATATTTCTATTTCTATTCCCAGCTCTTCCCTGGCCCGGCGTGCGGCCGTATCGGACAAATTCTCTCCTTCCCTGGTCTTACCCCCGCAAAATTTCCAGAATTCGTCTTCGCCCTGTATATCAAGCAATACTTTGCCGTCCTCCACTATTACCGGCCCCGAAGCGATAATGATTTTTTGCATATTTTTTGTGGTTATTTTATAAGTTTACTTTACCCAAATAACCCCGATTTGTCAAAATTAAAAGGGCATTTCGCGAAAATGCCCTCGTGATTTTTGGAATGGATCTAAATGAACAAATTACTGACTGACTCTTTGTTGGCGTCTCTTAAAATGGTCTCGCCGAGCAGGTACCCGACGGAAAGCTGTTCTATTTTGCGGCATGCGGCCGCGTTTACGTTCAGGGGGATGGTGTTGGTGACTATCACCTTCTCTAAAGGGGAATGCTCGATTTTTTCGATAGCCGGTCCGGACAGGATCGGATGAGTACAGCAGGCGTAAACCTCGATCGCCCCCCTTTCTTTAACGGCCTGCGCCGCCTGCGTGAGAGTTCCGGCCGTGTCGACCATATCATCAAGGATGATGGCAATCCTGCCCCCGATATGTTCTTCGCCGATAATGTTCATTACCTCGGAAGCGTTCGGTTCCGGCCGCCTTTTATCGATAATGGCCAGATTCACTCCCAATAGTTTCGCGAATGATCTCGTTACCTCGACCCTGCCTCCATCGGCGGAGACAAGCACCAAGTCGCCCTTAAAATTATGGCGGATATGATCGATCAGCACCGGTTTGGCGAAAATATGATCCACGGGAATATTGAAAAAAGACGCTATGGGGGCGGCATGAAGGTCCATGGCAATTAGTTTATCGGCTCCGGCCGCGGTAATGATGTCGGCAACCATCTTCGCCGTAATCGGCACGTGCGGTTTCACTTTCCTTTCCTGGCGTCCGTAGCCGTAATAGGGCATGACGACGATTATTCTCTTGGCCGACGCGCGCTTCAGGGCGTCTATAATGATAAGGAGTTCCATCAAATTGTCGTTGACCGGCGGGCAGGTCGATTGCAGGACATAAACCTCGCGGCCGCGCACATTTTCCTCCAAACCGATCTCTACTTTCGTTTCTCCGTCGCTGAATGCCCCGACTTCTATTTCGGCCGGATTCACGCCGATATATTCACAAACCTCTTTTACTAAAACAGGATTCGAATTACCCGCGAATAACTTTATGTCCCTGTTTCTTTTTCTTTTTTCTTCCATCCCTCCCTCCTTTCGGTTGAGAATGTTTTTAATGAGCGGAAAATAAAAAAACAGTTTCCTGCAAAGGCCTCTGTAGTGAAAAATTTTATGGCTATATTAATAAGTTATCATTTCCATATCTGCTTGTCAATTTGGGGAAAAATAATTCCGTGAAAAGTGCGTTTTTGACTTTTTACCTTGATTTTTTTCTATCTTTATGGTATGATAATATAGTTAGACCTACGGATGACAGTAAAAATATTTATTTGCTGTCATCTGTTTTTACGAAAAATAATATAAATATGTCAGGACATTCCAAATGGGCTACAACCAAAAGACAAAAAGCGGTAACCGACGCCAAGCGGGGGGCGGTTTTTACTAAATTGGCCAATGTTATTATCGTGGCCGCGCGCGAAAAGGGGGGCGATCCGGATACGAATTTTTCCCTGCGCATGGCCGTGGACAAGGCCAAACAGGCAAACATGCCCAAAGAAAATATCGAGCGGGCGATCAAGCGCGGCATCGGTGAGACCGAAGGGGCGCGGATAGAGGAAATAGTCTATGAAGGCATCGGTCCGGCCAATACCCAATTTATCGTCAGGGCGCTGACGGACAATAAAAACCGCAGCGCGGCAAGCGTCCGCCATATTTTTTCTAAATACGGCGGCTCCTTAGGCTCGGTTCTCTGGAATTTCGAGAAGAAAGGAGTTGTCAGGGTCGCCGGCGCCGGTATCCTTGCCGAAGATTTGGAACTTGGGCTTATCGAGGCCGGCGCTCAGGATATTCTTAAAGAAGAAGAGGGAGTTACGATCTACACCGACATCGAAGATTTACAAAGAGTGAAAAAATTCCTGGAAGAGAAAAACATCGTCACGGAAACCGCGGATATCGAATATATCGCCAAAACCGACCAGGATCTGAGCGAAGAGGAGAGAGAAAAAGTGCAGACGTTTATCGAAGAACTTGACGACTGCGAAGATGCGGCGGATTATTATACGAACGCGAATATATGAAGCAGATTATATTAGGCATCGACCCCGGCATTGCCGATACGGGATTCGGAGTGATCGCCAAAGACGGGCGGAATCCGCGCTGCCTCGATTACGGCTCGATTAAAACGACCCCTGAATCGGATCTGGCCAGCCGGCTTGAAGCCATTAATAGCGAACTGGACGATATTCTGGTAAAATATAAACCGGAGCTCGTAGCGGTGGAGCAGCTGTTCTTTTGTAAAAACGTAAAAACGGCGCTAACGGTCGGACATGCCCGCGGCGTCGTCCTGCTTACCGCCAGAAAGCACAAGATTGCCGTCGCGGAATTCACGCCCCTGCAGGTTAAACAAGCGGTTTCCGCTTACGGCCGGGCCGGCAAAGCCCAGGTGCAGAAAATGGTGAAGTTGATCTTATGCCTTGAAGATATTCCCAGGCCGGATGACGCGGCTGACGCGCTGGCCGTCGCTATTTGTGCCGCGAATTCATGGAACATGAAGCATGAAATATGGAGCGCGAAATATTAAAATTATATCCTCCGTGTTTCGTGTTACACGCTCTATGTTGCGTGAAAATGTATGGCTAAAAAATTAAAAATAGTATCGATTTCTTCCGAGGTCGCCCCCTTTTCCAAGACCGGCGGCCTGGCGGACGTGGCGCGCAGTCTGCCCAAAGCACTGAAGCGCCTGGGGCATGAAGTGATCGTGATCACGCCGCTCTACGGCCAGGTGATAGATAAAAAGGCGAATAACCTTGAGCTCGTTTACGAACATGAAAAAATTTACCTGAATTCGCAGGAGGCCGTGCGCATCAATTATTGGCGGGGTTATCTTCTAAAGAATCTTCCTATTTATTTTATTGAAACCAAAAAGTTTTTTTCCCAGCGCAAAGCCCTTTACGGTTCCACGCACGAAAATGCCCGTTTTTTGGTCTTCGATGTCGCCGCCTTGCGGCTTATTTCCCTTTTGAAATTCGAAGCCGACATCGTACATTGTCATGACTGGCAGACGGGATTGATACCTTTTTACCTCAAAACCCAATTCCGTTATTCCAAAACGCTCGAAAAAGCCAAGACCATTTTTACCATTCATAATCTGGTTTTTCAGTTGGGGCGCAACTGGTGGGAAGTGCCGGCGGACAAGAAGGACTATGGTCATAAACGGATACCGCATATATCCGACCCGGACATCGAATACATTAACTTCGCCAAACGGGCGATTCTTTCCGCCGACCTTATCAATACGGTGAGCGAGCAGTACCGCGAAGAGATCATGACGAAACGGCTCGGCCAGGACCTGCATCGCATCCTGCGCAACCGCGAGGACCGGCTGTTCGGCATAGTCAACGGTATCGATTATAACGCGTATAATCCGGATAATGACCCGGGGCTTTTCAAAAATTATAATCATCGCGAGATTCATCGCAAAGAACTGAACAAAGAATTCATGCAGAAAAAATTCGGCCTGCCGGTAAACCAAAAAACGCCTATCCTTTGTACGACTTCCCGCGTTACTTTTCAAAAAGGCTTTCAGCTGATCGCCAATATTATGGAGCAACTCATGCGGTTTGATTTGCAGCTGATAGTCATCGGTTCCGGAGACAGGAATTATATCAAGGAGTTACAGAAGTACGCGAAGAAATATCCGAAAAAGTTGGCGGTTATCCCTTCACATGAGAAAAATCAGAAATACGAAACTCTCATTTATGCCGGTTCAGATCTTTTTCTCCTCCCCTCCCACCATGAACCGTGCGGCATCAATCAGCTCATAGCCATGCGCTATGGCTGCATTCCTATCGTCAGGAAGGTTGGAGGATTGAATGACACGGTAACCAACTTTAACCCGACTATGGGCAAAGGTACGGGTTTCAACTTCGAACAATTCGACGAATTTTCCCTGTTCGGCGCCATTGTCAGGGCGCTGGAGATATATAAGATTAAAGATCTTTGGCGGAACCTGGTTGTTCGCATCATGCAGGAATCGAACAGCTGGGAAATACCCGCGAGAAAGTATGTCGCGCTTTATCGTAAAGCCCTGCGGGGAGACGGTTAGCTTTTAATCTGCAGCTTTATATGCTTTGGATAAATTTTCTTCATTGTTATCAGCCGGTCAATGTCGACGCTCATATTATCGAAGAAGCCACGGAAAAGGGCTATGAGCGGCTGATCGGGGCGCTGGAAGAAAATCCGGACGTTAAATTCACCATGAATTTTTCCGGCTGTCTTTTTTTACGCTGGAAAGAGTTGGGCTACGAAAGGTTGGCGGCCAGAATCGGAGCGCTGCTCGGGCGGGGGCAGATCGAACTCGTCGGTACGGCCGCTTATCATCCTATCATGCCTTTGGCGCCGCCGGCGGAGGTCGTTCGCCAGATAGAAGAGAACGAAAGAATACTGCGAAAATACTTCGGCGCCGAATTCAAACCCAGGGGATTTTTCATGCCGGAGATGGCTTACGGCGAAGAGGCGGCTAAGATAATTAAAGAGGCCGGATATGACTGGCTGATCCTGGACGAGATCGCGCACAACGGCCGGTTGGGAGAAACGGATTTCGGCAGGGTTTATCTTGATGCGCACAGCGGCTTAAAGGTCGTTTTCCGCAACCGGCAATTATCGAAAAGCTACGTGCCGGATACGCTTCTGGGAATAATCGAGAAAACGGAAGGCGAAAATACGCCCGTCATCACCGCCACGGACGGCGAATTATACGGCCTTAGGCACGAAGATCCGGATGGGCGCTTCGAAGAGCTGCTGGGGAAGCGGCAGTTGCGCACTATGCTCATCTCCGAATTTATCGACGCGGCCAAAACGGCGGAGACGGCAAAACTTCGCCCTTCGAGCTGGGAGTCGTCCGAGGAGGAATTAAAGTCGGGGAAACCGTATATTCTTTGGTATGACCGGAAAAACAAGGTCCAGCAAAAATTATGGCGGCTTGCCCGGCTGGCTTACGACACCATCGAGAATTACAAGGACGATAAATATTATGATTGGGCCCGCTGGCATCTGGTCAGAGGACTGGCGAGCTGCACTTTCTGGTGGGCCAGCGCTAAGGATTTCCGCCTTTTCGGCCCGATTTCCTGGGGCCCGGATGAGATCGAACGCGGCACGAACGAGCTGATCCGCGCCATCAGGGCGATTGACGACGAGAGTTCGAGAGAAACGAAGATCAAAGCGGAGCGTCTTTATATCGCCATCAAGCGCCTGGTCTGGGAAAGGCACTGGGCGTATTACTGGAAGAGAACATGAACAGGACTTACGCATCTATCATAAACTGATTATTATCTAAACAGCTATGAATAAAATACTAAAGCTATTCGACAAGCAATACGTGAAAGAATTACTGACGGAGAAGGTCCTGCCCCTTTATCCGGACTTCACGGCCGTTAAGAGCGTGAGTATCCACGCTTATAAGGATCATGTCTGGGACATGACCTATCACGTCGTTATCGAGTTCAGCACCACCTTTCTCACTAAGGACGGGAAGAAGAAAAAATTGCCGATTTTCTGCTCCGCGCACAGCGAGGAACCGCGGAAAAACGTTTACGACGCTCTTAGATTCCTTTGGGACCATGGTTTCGGCCAGGGTTATCTTTCGATTCCCCATCCTCTTTTTTATTCGGAGTATTTCCGCGGTGTTTTTTATCGCGGCGTCCGCGGTTACAACCTTTATCACTATATCCGCGAAAAAAATACCGCCGCCATCGAAGAGATTATTCCCAAAGCCGCCGCCTGGTTTTCTAAATTGCACCGCCTGCCCATAAATAAAGCGCGTAATTTCAACGAGGAAAACAGCCGCATCGATACGGTATTTCCCGGGGTCAGCCATATCCTTTGGCGCATCAAAGAAAATTATCCCAGCTATGCCGACGCTTATAAACGGATTTACCGGATACTTATCAGTCGGGAAAAGAAATTCCTCGCTTCCACCCCGAAGCGCTGGCTGGTCCATGGCGACGCCCATCCGGAGAATATCATCGAGATGAGCAAGAAGAAAACCGCCGTGATCGATTTTACCGATCTTTGCCTGGCGGATTTCGCGCGCGATATCGGTTCGTTTCTGCAGCAGCTCGAATTCATGCTCAGGCGCAAGAATTTCGACCAGAAATATGCCGAGTCGGCCAAGCGCTTATTTTTGAAAAATTATTTTCTTTGCGCGAAATTAGAACCGGATGCCGGCCTTAATGAACGTATTCAGACGTATTACTACTGGACGGCCATACGCACCGCCACTTATTTTCTCCTCAAGGACAATCATGAGCCGCAAAGGTCGTTTCCCCTGATCGACCGGGTATGCGAGGGGTTGGAAATAGATATCCCCCATAAAAGCAATTAAAAATATGTTAATTGACCTGCAACTTCATTCGACTTACTCCGACGGCTATTTAACGCCCACGGAGTTGGCGCGGTTCATCGCCAAAAACGGCGTGAAAGCGGCGGCTTTAACCGACCACAATACCGTCGGCGGACTGCATGAGTTCAGGAAGGCGTGCCGGGAAAAAAATATCAAACCGGTAACGGGACTGGAGCTTTATGTTCGAATCAACGGGCGCCGCTTTAACCTGCTTTGGTTCGATTTCGACGATACCAGCGCCGCTCTGCACGATATCCTGCGCGACAGTCAGAAACGGCGGCGAGGACGGGCCAGGGAGGCGCTTTTGCAGCTGGTGCGCCGCGGCTTTAAGCTTGATGTCGAAAAGACCCTTGATGAGTATACCCACTATATCCCCATCAACCGCATGATCGACGATATCCTGGCCTTGCCCGTCAATAAAAAGAAAATAAAGCGGGAGCTGGGCGCGTCCAACCCGCGGGAAGAGGAGGTTATCAGCCATTATTTCAAGAATAATAAAATAGTCCGTTTGAAAGAAAGTTATATCGACATAGATCGTATTTTCCGGCTAAGGAAGAAAATCGGCGGCCGGTTAATCCTTTGTCATCCGGCGAAGTTCGGCTTCGTGTCCAGGGACTTCCTCGCGAAGATGAAGAAGGCGGGCATGGACGGCCTTGAGGTGCTTTCCCCCCACCATTCCGTCGGCGCCGTTATGTATTTACAGCAACAGGCGCGCGAGTTCGACCTGATCGAAACCGGCGGCTCGGATTTTCACCGTTTCGAGGGCGGCGGCTACCCGATACAGTCGTCTTACGATTATTTCCGTATCGACAGCAAGCTCCTGCGCCGGGTGGACAGGATTATCGGGTAAAGCGTAAGACAGGCAATAAACGAAAAAACACCGGCGCCGCCGGTGTTTTTTCGTTGCACTCATTGATTTTTATTTTTTAAACAATGTCTTAATTTCTAATGTTTAAAAATTAT
>CAYVIA010000028.1:0-14132 GCA_964451485.1 uncultured Gammaproteobacteria bacterium | reverse complement strand
GCAAGCATTTGATGTTTTATGTTCAGAGTATGCCCGGCGCCTCCGAACTGCGCCAAAAGCTTGTCAGGGCCGGGACGCTGAAAGATGTGAAGATGATACTGAAAGATTGAAAGATTATAAAAAATTCAAAGCCGCCACCTGTGGTGACGGCTTTTTGTTTTTGAAAAAATTCATCCCCTCATGACAGGGGAAAATAGATTGAGAATTCCACCCTTTCGCCATGTTGGCGGGCTTTGATGGTAGCGTTGTGAATTTCGATAATATCCTTGGCCACTGTCAGGCCCAATCCGAGTTTATCCGGAGAAGTCGAATAGAATGGCTCGAAGATATTGTCGGGATTATCGATATGCCCGGGATTGGAGATTGTCAGACGGACCGATTTTTTCAGTTTTTTTGCTTCCAGACGGATGATTTTTTCCGCGGCCGGAATATTGCCGTGTCTTTTTAGGTACTCCATAGCGTTTTGGATCAGATTCACGATAGCGTTTTTGATTTGTCCCGGATCGATATTGACCGATGGCATGTTTTTTTCGCACTTGAGTGTGATTTTGATGATATCATTTTGCGAGATGATAACCGGTGTTTCCAGAATATGCCTGATGTATTCGCAGATATCGGTATCTTCTTTTTCAAGTGTAGTATTGTTAATCAGGAAGTAGAAGATATTATTGGCGGTTGTTTCTACTTTTTGCGCTTCCTCCAGACTGATTTCCAGCCATTTAACCAATTTTTGGTCGTTGAGTTCGCCCCTCTCTTGCTGTTTGCTTGCGTGTTCGTACACTCTGCGTAAAAATCCGAAAGACATAGTCATGGGATTGCGGAGTTCATGCTGGAAAACCCTATTGACGAAATTAACTACTTCGAGGCGGGCCTTGTGTTTTGCCAGCCGTTCGTGGTCCATGATTTGCGCGATTATCTCGGCCACCCGGCAGACTAAATCGATGTCTTTTTCCTTGGAAAAATTCTTTTTCTCGCATACGGCATCCAGGATAATGATTATCCCCACTTCGCCCCTTAAGAGTACTGGGACAAAAAGGACGCTTTTGATATCCGCACGCTGAACGAGCGACCGCATATAGTCAGCTTTCTGATTATTTTGGGCGTCTTCAATCAGGTACATTTCCCCGCTTTTGATTACTTCAGTAATCGGGGGGCAATCCGTAATCGGACGCATCCTGCCAAGTTCGTGTGGCGGGCCGCCGTTTTTCACGATGCCGGTACGGAATATATATTTATATTCTTCATCGTCATTATGGATTTCGGCGATAACACACCGCTCGATGTTTAGGGTGTCGGCCAGAATCTCCGCTATTGCCTGAAGTTTCTCCTCAAGTGGGATGTCCTCCATTATCAGGAGGGCAATCCGGTAAATTGCTTCATATCCTTTCATGACTTCCCTCCTTTCAAGTTGTAAGGTTCAAAATAGAAATAAATTTTTGTTTTTATCCATTAACATCACAGTATAGCTTATCTTTTGGGTTTTGTCAATGTTTTTTCAAAAATTTATTTGGTTCTCATGTAATTTTATAGCCATTTTTTTCTTTCGAAAATAAGCAGCATGCCGAAGCAGCCCATGAGCATGAAGGCGATGATTATCCAAAAACCGTTGGGCGTGTCGACAAAAGGCATGCCGTCGATCGTGTTCATGCCGAAAATCGCCGCGAACAGGGTCAAGGGAAAGACGATCACGGAAAAGATCGTCAGGGTTTTCATGATATTGGAGATGCGGTCATTCAAAAGCGATTCGTTGGTGTTATTAAGGACCTCAATCGTTTCTTTCTGATTTTCGAGATTTTCCCAAATACGTTTGGTGTGCTCGATCAGGGAATTGTAGAATTTTTTTACTTCCGAAGCCGGCGCGTACCTCGACTCTCTTTCCGTTAATTTTTTCATCACATTTTTGTGATTTTGCATGATTTTCCTGATGTTGATGATGTTCAGGCGCAGGGAGAGAATATGGGAAACGGCGTTTTTTGGTTCTTTTTCGAAAATCAGTTTTTCCACTTCGTTGATGGCGATGCTGTTTTCGTCCAGGAGCGTATAGCATGATTGTATGAGTTTTTCCAAAAGTTCGTAAAGCAACACCGAAGCCGATTCGAAATGGAAGGCAAGCAGGGAACCGGTTTCTTTCTTGCACAGCTTGAAGAAACTGTTCAGCGCCGGCAGGTTGCTGTTATGGAGGGTAACGAGATAGCCGTGGCCGACGAAAAAGTCGATCTCTTCGGAAACGATGGCGCCGTCGCGGAAAACAGGATAATGCAGGATCATGAACAGATAATCGTCGCCGTGCTCGACTATGGCCCTTTGCGCGAACGCTTTGCCCGACGAGGCGCGCAGATGGGCCATTTTAAAGTTATAAGTCTTTCTTAAATATTCGATTTCGTCTTTGCCGGCATCGGATATATTGAGCCAGACCAATTTGTAGTTGGGCGTTACCGGATTATCGATAATAATTTTTTGAATATTTTTGGGCAGGTTTTTGCTTAATGCCATAATGTTCATGATTTTGAATAGTTAGGTCGTATTTTGTCGTTATTTTAATTATAACACATAATAGCAGATTTAAAAAGAAAATTTTTTTTCAATGCAGCACTTGACTTTCGTTTTTTGTTCGTGTATAATGTAAATAGAGACTGAAGATAATTGTGGATAAGTATTATCGAGTCAATCAAATATGCAAACCCAATCCATCAGCAGCATGCTGATTAATATGCATTAACATCAGACATCAGATGGATTGGTCAAAATATTATCAAATTAAATTAATTAACTAACACAAAAATATGGGCGACAATTTAACTAAACGCCAGAGGCAAATTCTCGATTTTATTACCGATTTTTCCCGCGAGCACAGTTACGCCCCGAGTTTGCGCGAGATCGGCGAACGCTTCGATCTTTCCAGTCCCGCTACCGTGCACGTGCATATCGAGAACCTTAAAGAGAAGGGGTTTTTGAAGACGTCATTTAACGAGGCCAGATCGATAGAGCTGGTCAGGGGCGGGATAAATATGGCACAGGCGATCGAATTGCCCTTGGTCGGTCTTATTACCGCCGGAGAACCGATCGAAGCGATCGAAGAAAAAGAGGCCATGGCCGTTCCCGGAAATATGATTAAAGACGGCGCCGACAGCTTTGTTTTGCGGGTAAAAGGCGATTCCATGGTGGATGAGGGAATTTTGAGCGGTGATTTTATCGTGGCCGAACGCTCTAAGCCGCCGCGTAACGGCGATATCGTGGTGGCACTTCTGGACAGGACGCACGCGACCTTAAAGAAATTTTACCGGGAAGCGAAACGTATCCGTCTGCAGCCGGCCAATTCACGAATGAAGCCGATTTACGCGAAAAATCCGGAAATTCAGGGGATAGTTCGGGGAATTATACGCAAGTTCGATTACTGAAGGCACTGAATTTTTATGAATTCACTGAAATAAGCGGCTTAGCGGCGGGTACCCGTCCGCTAAGCCGCTTATTGTAAAAAGTTATAATTTTTGGTATAATTAAGATATGCAGAAAATTGTCATTTTTTGCATATTTTTGCTATATTTTTATATTGTTTGACAATTTTTGACGGTATGTTAGTATTTAGATAGATGTCTAAATATGTCGGAAAAAATATTAATTATCGAAGATGATATCAATATTCTCTCCGCTTTGCAGGCGAAACTGGCGATTGAAGGGTTCGAGACGGCAACCGAGGACAGCAATGACGAGCAGGAAAATATTATGGCAAGAATGCGGGTATTCGGGCCGGACTTTATTATCATGGACATAGTACTGCCGCGGTTAGATGGCGCCAAATTGCTTTATGCCATCCGCGCCGAAGAAGAGGGAAGGAAAATCCCGGTTTTTGTTTTTACCGACGTCAGCGACGAAGATACGCGCGCCATGAGCGCCAAATTGGGAGCGAATTATTATTTTTTAAAGACCGATTTGAATATCGACGATTTCGTCGGGAAAGTCAAAAAGATCATACGGAATTTAATGGGTACATAATTTACGCGTTTACATATTAAAACCGAAAAACCCGGCTGATATTCGCTGATTTTTCTCCGGTGGCGAATGGAGTGGTAATGCGCCAAGTCAAAAAATCAGCGAATATCAACCGGCCGGCGAACAATCGCGTAAATCCCAGGGTAAAAAATAATACCATGAGCAAGAAAAAAATAATTATCATATTGATTATCCTGTTTGTCGGCGGCGGGATCGTATATCGCGTTTTGTCCGGAAAGAAGCAGACGGATATTTATACGACCGTGGCCGTGGCGCGGGAGAACCTCGTGCAGACCGTGAGCGAGACCGGGACTGTTAAGGCGCCGGACGAGATCAATTTAAGTTTTTTGAATTCCGGCAAACTGGCCAAACTTGATTATAACGTCGGGGATACGGTCAAAGCGAACGACGTCCTGGCCGAATTGGACTGCAATACTTTGGAAATAAGCAAGAACGAGGCCGAGGCCAACCTTGAAGTCGCGCGGGAGAATTTAAATAAACTCAATGCCGGCGCGACCGACGCGGATATCGCCGTAGCCAGGGCCAATATGCAACAGGCTAAATCTTCTTACGATGCGGCGAAGAATGAACTCGAAAGAACGAAAGCAACGGTGGCCGAAAATACGTCCCAGGCGGAAAAGACCTTAAGCGACCTGGAAGAGCATACCTCGGGCGACGTTACCACCTATGAGCAAGCGATCATCACCGCCCGGACGAATCTCGACAACGCCAGGAGTACCTACCGGAAATCAATCGATAATTACAAGGCGAGCGGACTGGTAACGGTCGGAGACAAGCTAACGGCCGCCAATACGGCCCTGGATACGATCGATCGCACGATTAACGACGAGGACGGCAAGGACCTGATTGGCGTGAAAAATCCGCAGGACCTGGCGGATACGAACGCTCACTACATCCGGGCGGTACAGCTTAAAGCGCAGGCGAACGCGGATCTGGCTGGCGCGGAGGCCGATAATTCCGACACCAACGCGGACAAGGCGATCAAGAGCGCGCTCGGCGCCTTAAACGAGGTGTTCGCGGCTTTGAAAAGCTGTTATAGCGCGCTCGAGAACAGCCTGACTTCCTCTGATTTTACCACCACGGATTTAAATACCATGAAAACGAATATCAGCGCCCAGCAAACGGCTATCGCCACCGCCTTGTCCCTTACGCAAACGGCCGCGCAGAACCTCGATAACGCCATCCTGGCGTACGATACGAACGTCAGCAGCGCCGAAGACGCGCTTTCCTCGGCCAACGCCGCTTACGATAACGCCGTAACCGCCGCGCGAAACGGCCTGGCGAGCGCCAAGACCGCGGGCGCGCAGCAGACCACAGCCGCCGAATCGAAAGTAGCCGCCATGCTTGAGGCGTGGAAAGTAGCGCAGGCGCAGCTCGATAGGACAATCGCCCCGGCCGATAAATACGACGTTTCCCTGGCGCAGGCGAAAATAAAGCAGGCGCAGGCCTCGCTCGATTCGATTTCGAGCCAGATCGCCAACTGTTATATTACCGCGCCTCTTGACGGGGTGATTACGAAAAGTAATTACGACACCGGAGAGCAGGTCATGGCCGGCCAGCCGGTGGTGGCGATTCTCGGGCAAAGCAGTTTCGAGATCGAGGTTTTGATCTCCGAAACCGACATCACCAAGATTAAGATCAATGACCCGGTAGAAATCACGCTTGATGCTTACGGGGAAGACGTTAAATTTACCGGGCGGGTTTATTTTATCGAACCGGCCGAAACCGTTATCCAGGACGTGATCTATTATAAGGTAAAGGTGAGCTTCGATCCCGGAGAGAGGGAAATAAAATCCGGCATGACGGCTAACGTGATAATTACCACCGCCAGCAAGGATAACGCCCTGGTGATGCCGGGCAGGGCTGTAATCGATAACGGGAACGGGAACAGCACCGTGCGTATTTTGACGGCGGACGGCCAGGTCCGGGAGTCGCCGGTAACCGTGGGACTGCGCGGCGACGAAGGCATGGTCGAAGCCGTCTCCGGCGTTAAGGAGGGGGACAAAGTAATCACTTATATTAAAATAAATAATTGAAAATTTTTTTCAAATCCCGAGTACTCGGAATGAGCGCTTAAAAAATTTGCATTTCGGTGTTGTCTTATCCGTTTTCTTGTTATAGAATTATTATAGATATTTTTTATAAAAGATAATCCCCAAAACTATGTTTCAAAAAATCATGGAGTCATTCAGGACTCCGGAGCAAGGCAAAGAATATCCGGAAAATATGAAAGCGGCCATGGAAAAAATGGATGGCGCGATCGAGAGATTAAACAACGGAGAGATGGACCAGGAAATAAATGCGATGGAGAAACAGGGTTAATTAATACTGCTAAGGCAATTAAAGCTATTATTATATGAGTCAGGACAATAATTATAAGTTAAAACTAAAGGATTTGATCGTCAAATCCGACTTGCCCGAGGACCAAAAGGACCTTTGGGACATGTTTTTGAAGATTTCCGACGAGAACGAGGATGAAGCGGTTTTCGAAGCCGCCAGCGAGGATAAGGAGAGTTTGACGCTCCTCACCAACCACCTGCGCGACAAGATCAGGGATATGAATGAAAGAGGCCGCAAGGCCTGGCAGCGGCTCTTGGCGATTTATAACTAAGACAAAAAGAGAAATAATGATTTAAATCATGATTTAAATCATTATTTAAATCAGTATTTTTTCGGTTATGCTGATAGAGGTGCGAAATCTCAAAAAAGAATATCGGACGGGCGAGGTCGTGACGAAAGTACTGCACGGCCTTTCTTTTAATATCGGAGAAGGGGAGTTCGTGGCCGTCATGGGCCCTTCCGGTTCGGGCAAGTCCACGCTGATGCATATTTTAGGACTCCTTGAACTGGCGACGAGCGGAAGCTATGCTTTCGGCGGCCGGGACGTTTCCCGTTTGAACGACAACGAACTGGCGGCTATGCGCAACCGTAAGATCGGTTTCGTTTTTCAGGCCTTTAATCTCCTGCCGCGCACTAACGTACTCGATAACGTCAAGCTGCCGATGACCTATTCCCCCGACGTTAAAAACGCGGACCGGCGCGCCCGGGAAGTTCTCGCGAGCGTCGGCCTTTCCCACCGCCTGCATTATTATACGAATCAGATATCCGGCGGGGAGAAGCAAAGAGTGGCGATCGCCCGCGCCCTGGTCAACAGCCCCTCAATCATTTTTGCCGACGAGCCCACCGGCAACCTCGATTCGAAATCGGGCGTGCAAATTATGGAAATCCTGCAGAAACTCAATAATGTCGGCAACACGATCGTGCTGGTAACGCACGAGACCTATACGGCCGAACATGCCAAAAGGATCGTGATGATCAAGGACGGAATGATTACGAACGATTATCAGGTCAGGCAGAGAAGAATCGCCAGGGACGGGGAGATGCTGAAATAAAATGAATGATTATCGAGCAATGTAAACAATGTACCACCACTTCCGTGAAGGCGCTTCTGGCGAATAAAGCTAGAAGCTTTTTGACTATGGTCGGGATTATTATCGGCGTGGGCGCGGTGATTATCATCATGGCTGTTGGTTCCGGGGCGCAGAGTTTGATTCTGGCCCAGGTAAAGAGCCTGGGCACGAACCTCGTGGGCGTCCTGCCGGGGAAATCGGATGATTCGGGTCCGCCCGCCACGGCTATGGGCATCGTCATCACTACCCTGAATTATAGCGACCTCCAGGCCTTGCGCAATAAAAGCAACGTACCTAATTTAGTCGAAGCCGTCGGCTATGTTAAGGGCGTGGCCACCGTCGTCTGGAGATCGGAATCGTACGATACGAACTTAAGCGGCTGTACCGTCGGCTATATGGACGTCGAGGGGGGAGAGGTGAGCGAGGGGAGATTTTTTACGGCGGATGAGGAGACGAATTTGAGCAAGGTCGCGGTTCTGGGAAGTACGGTTAAAAAAGAATTATTCGGCGGCTCGCAAGCGGTCGGACAAAGGATAAAGATAAAGAATCATACTTTTGAGGTGATTGGCGTAATGGCCGAGCGGGGAACGGTCGCCATGCAGGATTACGATGACCAGGTTTTCTTACCCCTAAGAACCATGCAGAAACTTATTTCCGGTATCGATTATTTAAGCATGATCAGGGCTAAAATCGACAACGAAAAGGATGTCGATGTCGCCCTTAACGATATTAAGATGACCCTAAGGGATCGGCACGATATCAGCGACCAAAGCGGCGCGAGCGATGATTTCACGGTGCGCAGCGCCGCACAGGCCCTTGATATGATTACGACCGTTACCGACGCGCTGAAATATTTCCTGGCCGCCATGGCCGCTCTCTCGCTGATCGTCGGCGGTATCGGCATCATGAATATTATGCTGGTGAGCGTCTCGGAGCGCACGCGCGAGATCGGACTCAGGAAGGCCATAGGGGCAAGCAGCGCCAATATCATGAGTCAGTTCCTGATGGAAGCGGTAACCGTCACCCTTCTGGGAGGCCTTATCGGTATTATCGGCGGATCGATTATCTCCTATCTCATTGCCGTGGGCGCCCACTTGCTCGGTTATGAGTGGGCCTTTATCGTTTCCCCGCTATCCATATTGCTGGCGGTTTCGGTTTCCATGGCCGTAGGGCTCGTCTTCGGCCTCTATCCGGCCAGGAAAGCCAGCCAGCTCGACCCGATCGAGGCGTTGAGATACGAATAAGTATGACCCTTGTTCCCATCTTCAAAGTCGCCATCGGCGCTATGCGCGCCAATAAGCTCAGGACGGGCCTGACGGTTTTGGGTATGGTGATCGGTATTGCCGCGGTAATTATCGTTTATTCCGCGGGTGAAGGCATAAACAGCCTGATTACCGGACAGATCGAATCGTTCGGCGGCTCCGACATGATAGAGACAGAGATCAAAGTGCCCAGCACGAAAAAGGGAGCGGCAGCCGATACCCAGTCGGGCATGAATCTGGCCATGGGGGTGCAGGTTACCACCCTGACACTCGACGACATGGAAGATATCGACAAATTGCCCAACGTCAAGAACGGTTATGCCGGGATTATGGGGCAGGAGCAGGTGGGTTACGGCTCGGAGGTGCACAAGGCCTTTCTCTTCGGGATCTCTCCCGCTTTTATCGACATGGATAAAAGCGAGATCGACTATGGTGATTTTTTTACCGCCGATGAAGATAATTCGCTTTCCCAGGTGGCGGTCCTGGGTTATAAAATTAAGGATAAACTGTTCGGCGATTCCGATCCGATCGGGCGCTTTATCACTATCCGTAAAAAGAAATTCCGGGTGATCGGGGTGCTTAAGGAAAGGGGCGCGGTCATGACTCTCGATTTTGACGACTTCGTCTATATTCCTATCCAGACCATGCAAAAGCGCATTATGGGCATCGATTACGTTATGTATATGATGCATCAGGTTAAAGATAAGAGTCAGATCGACGACACTATGGCGCAGATACGTTATCTTTTGCGCGTTAATCATGACCTCCCCCAGCCGCCGCCGGGCGAGGGTAATGATATTTCCGGTTACGGCAAAGACGACTTTCGCACCGTATCCATGGTGGAAAGCATGGAAATTATGGATAAGGTAACCGGCGCTATCACGCTTTTACTTTTGGCTATCGTGGCCATATCGCTCATCGTTGGCGGAGTCGGGATTTTGAACATCATGTACGTGGTGGTAACCGAACGCACGGCCGAGATCGGACTGAGAAAGGCGGTGGGAGCGACTTATACCGATATCATGTGGCAATTTCTGATCGAGTCGGTTTTGATCACCATTGTCGGGGGCGTTATAGGAGTTATTCTCGGCGTACTGGTCGCTTTCCTGATATCATGGGTCGCCAATGCTCATAACCTCGATTGGACCTTTATTGTCCCGCTGAAAGCGTATATCACCGCCATTATTTTTTCCGTTCTCTTCGGCGTGGTTTTTGGCTTATACCCGGCAAGAAAAGCCGCCAAAATGGATCCGATCGAGGCCTTACGAGCCGAATAGCCGTGTTTGTAATAAACAATTGACTTTTAGGGGGAATCTGGGTAAAATTGGTAGTATCCTGTTCTATCCTGTTAACCCACAAATCAACGAATTTATAACTCACCCCGTTAAATAATGCAGAATATAATATTTATCTTCAAACTGTTTAGTGTAATATTATGTTTATAAAACGCATCGGTATCGATTTAGGAACGACTTACACCCTCGTGCATCTGCCCAAGCGCGGTATTGTTATCAATGAGCCGAGCGTGGTGGCCGTTTCCGTGGACGAAAGAAAGGTCCTGGCGGTCGGCAATGAGGCGAAGGATATGCTCGGCCGCACTCCCGATTCGATTATCGCTTTAAAACCACTAAAAGACGGCGTCATCGCCGATTACCGCACTACCGAGGCCATGCTTCGTTATTTTATCAACAAAGCCGTGGGCGGCGTTCGTTTATTGCGCCCGGAAGTGATGGTGGCCGTGCCCGCCGGCATATCTTCGACCGAGCGGCGGGCCGTGATCGACGCCACGATCGCCGCCGGCGCCAAAGCCGCCTATATCATCAAGGAACCGGTGGCTGCCGCTATCGGCGCCGACATCCCCATCGGCTCCGCCTCGGGCCATATGATCGTCGATATCGGCGGCGGCACCGCCGAGATGGCGGTGATCTCCCTGGGGGGGATCGTGGCTTCGACCTCCGCCCGGGTCGGGGGAAATAAACTGGACATGTCGATCCTCGAATATATCCGGCGCAAATACAACCTTAACATCGGCGAACGCACGGCAGAGGATATAAAGATCAATATCGGCTCGGCGCTTTACCTCGAAGATAAATTAAGCATGGAAATAAGAGGCAGGGATATTTTGACCGGCTTGCCGAGAAGTATTACCGTTACCTCGAGCGACGTTACCGA
The DNA here is from genome assembly GCA_964451485.1 of uncultured Gammaproteobacteria bacterium. Taxonomy (GTDB): domain Bacteria; phylum Patescibacteriota; class Patescibacteriia; order Patescibacteriales; family UBA12075; genus CAYVIA01. The sequence continues at coordinate 3,277 of CAYVIA010000028.1, read as the reverse complement.
AGCCCTGCAAAACGAGCTGGAAGCGATTATCAACGCCATCAAAAACGTCCTGCACGAAACCCCGCCGGAATTATCGGCCGATATCATGGACAAGGGCATGGTCCTGTCCGGCGGAAGTTCTCTCCTTAGGAATATCGACCAGCTCGTTTCCCGCACGACCGGCGTGCCCGTGTACATAGCGGATGAAGCCCCCTTGTGCGTGGTCAAGGGAACGGGTATCGCTCTCGAGAATCTGGATAGCTATAAGCGAAGCATCCTGGCTACAAAATAATTAAGTATAATGCGAATTCGCGGTATGAAGATTTATTCGCATAATTCGAATTTGCGGCATTCGCATAAATTCGTGGATTCGCATTTTGTTTATGTTAATCGGCATCGACGCCTCCCGCGCCAACAAAGAACATAAAAGCGGCACCGAATGGTATTCGTATTATCTTGTCAGGTGGCTGGCGAAATTTGATCGCGACAACCAGTATGTTTTGTATTCGGACAAGCCGCTTTGCGGAGGCCTTTTGGATCTTACGACGAAACAGCATTTTATCGCTTCCGACGGTTTCCGGGAAATAAAGTTAGACTCCGCCGGATTTCAGGTTCTTAAAAGTCCGCATAATAATTTTCGCGGAAAGGTTCTCTCATGGCCTTTTTATTTTTTCTGGACTCAGGTCCGGTTATCACTGGAGATGTTGGCCCATCGGCCCGATATATTATTCGTGCCCGCCCACACCCTGCCCATTATCCATCCGCGTAAATCGATCGTTACTATCCATGACATCGGATTCGTCCGCGACCGCCGTTTGTACCAGGAAGAGGCGATGGGGCCGGAAAATGCCGGCATGAGAAAGGTTATAAATATTTTCGTCCGTGTTTTTACGCTGGGAAAATATCGCGCGTCTTCGATCGATTATCTGCGCTGGTCCACGGAGTACGCGCTTAAAAAAGCGAAAAAGGTCATTGCCGTTTCCGGTTTTACCAAGCGGGAATTGACGCAATTCTACGGCACCGATCCGAAAAAAATAAAAGTCATTCATAATGGTTATAATGAATATTTGTACAAAATGATCGATGACCGGAATAAGATCGGAGAGGTTTTGGGAAAATACGGCATTGCAGGACCGTATTTACTTTATATCGGCAGAATCGAAAAGAAAAAGAATATTCCCGCTTTGATCGAGGCCTTCGCTATCATGCGTGAGCACAATAAGAATATCCGCCACAAACTTATACTGATCGGTGATGCGAGCTACGGTTACGATGAAACGAATTACATGATCGAAGAATTCGGCCTCGACAAGGAAGTGATTATGCCGGGATGGATTCCCGAAGAAGAAGTGCCTTATTTTTACAGCGGAGCCGACGCGTTCGTTTTCCCTTCACGCTATGAGGGTTTCGGCATCCCCTTATTGCAGGCCATGGCATGTGAAGTACCGATAGCCGCTTCCTGCGTTTCTTCGATACCGGAAATAGTGGATGAAGCCGCTTTGCCCTTCGATCCCTATAATGTGCGTTCTATGGCCAGGGCGCTGGAAAAAATTATCGATGACCGGCAGTTGAGAGAGCATCTGATCGAGGCGGGCAGGAAAAGAATAAAGAATTTCAGCTGGGAGAAATGCGCCCGGGAGACATTGGCAGAAATCAATAAACTGAAATAATCAGCATGAATTTCAAATTAACCGTCAAAAAGGCGGTTTTATATTTGTTTGTAAAATAATATCCGGATATGTTATAATTATAATGCTATGGCCAAGAAAGCATTGTTTTTTTATAAAGTTAAATCTCCCAATGTACTGATAATTATCATGGCTTTGGCGGTATTTTTATTTTTGCCCAATTTTACCGCAAAAAACCAGGCACATGATTTTAGCGACTGGGTTGATGAGAATGGATTATTGGTTAAATTCAGGGATAAAGAAACTGTTAATTACGTCCGTGTCGCGCCGAATGAAAGTTGGGCCGTGTCCATTGAACAATTCGCCGCGAATCCGCGGGTGGAATACGCCGAACCGGATTTTCGCTATCGGGCGGCAATCATACCCTCCGACACTTATTACGATAACCAGTGGTATTTACGGAAGATCGAAGCGCCCGAGGCCTGGGACAGCGCGAGGGAAAGCCCCGGTATCGTGATTGCCATTATCGATAGCGGCGTGCAAACCGACCATCCCGACCTGAAGGATAACATCTGGGTTAATAAGAAAGAAATTCCGGACAATGGCATTGATGATGATCAGAACGGATTTATCGATGACGTTAACGGATGGGATTTCGTCAATAATTCGGCCGACCCGGGCCCGAAGTTCATGCCCGGTTTTACGCAGGCGGGGGTGGAACACGGCACGATCGTGGCCGGCGTGGCCGCGGCCGCCGGCAATAACGCGGCAGGCGTCAGCGGCATAACCTGGAGAGCGCGTATTATGTCGCTCAAGGTTCTGGACGACAAGGGTGAGGGAGACACGAGAAACGTTATCAGGGCCATAGACTACGCCATAGCCAACGGCGCCGATATCATCAATTTAAGTTTTGTCGGTTTCGGTTATAGCCACAGCCTCGAATCGGCCATCAGACGCGCGTATAATGCCGGTGTGGTTATCGTGGCGGCGGCGGGTAACGAGCAGGCGGACGGGCAGGGTTACGCGCTCGACGAAACCCCCATGTATCCCGTATGCTACGACGGCAATGACGGGGAAAATATGGTGATCGGCGTGGCGGCCACCGATGCTCTCGACCAAAAAGCGCCGTTTTCCGGTTTCGGCTTCAGGTGCGTCGATATTGCCGCTCCCGGAGTAAGTATTTTCGGTACGGCCGTATATTCTCCCGCGCACCAGATCGGTGACTTCGTTTTTAACAAGTATTTTGACGGATATTGGTCGGGGACATCAATGGCAGCGCCTATGGTAAGCGGCGCGGCGGCGTTGATCGAAACGGCTAATCCGGAATTAAGCAGACGCGAAGTGGTTGCGGATTTGCTTGATGGGGCCGATAATATCGGGCGCCTCAATCCGCAGTATCTCGGGCGTTTGGGGTCGGGCCGCCTTAATGTCGCGCAATCGCTTTCTTCGGCAAAAAATGTTTTAACCGGAAAGAACACCGCTTTGATTATCGCGCCCCATAGCGATCATACCGGTTGGATAAAAGTTACCGGCAAGAAAGGGGAGCCGGAGAATGAATTTTTGTCTTACGGGGATAATTTTATTGGCGGCGTGAACGTGGCGGCCGGCGACGTTGACGGCGACGGGGTCGATGAGATCATCACCGGCGCGGGCAACGGCGGCGGACCGCA
>CAYVIA010000027.1:0-14827 GCA_964451485.1 uncultured Gammaproteobacteria bacterium | reverse complement strand
TTTTACTGTTCGAACCACTGTTTTAGCCAGAGCCGGAGCATTAAGAGCGTCCAGAGCTGGTTTTCGTAATTGTTTTTCCTGGCGCGGTGATCGCGGATAAGCTTGTCGATGAAGTTATCGTTAAAGCCCCAGCCGAGGAAATTCTTGTCGAGAAGATTGTCGCGGAGGTAATCCGAGAGCTTGCCCCTGAACCAATAATTGAGCGGCACGGTAAATCCCTGCTTAGGCCGGTAAATGCACTCGCGCGGCAGGTATTTTTCCGCCAATTTTTTAAGGATATATTTTTTATTTCCCTTTCTGATCTTCAGGTCGGCGGGCATCCGCGCGGTCAGTTCGAGCAGGTGATGGTCGAGAAAAGGCGAGCGCGTCTCCAGCCCGTGCGCCATGGAAGCGATATCGACTTTCACCAGGAGGTCGTCCGGCAGATAAGTATGGATGCCGGTATGAAGAAGCTGGTCCAGGGGATTGAGCCCGTCCGTTTCGGAAAAATATTGTCCGGCCGCCTCGTGCCAGCGCGAGCCGTTCATTTTTTCTTTCAAAGCGGATGAATAGAGCGCGTCTTTTTCTCTTTGAGAGAAATAACGGATAAGGGAAAGATAAAAATCGTAAGTCGAGGCGAAATCGGCATTGAGCAGGCGGTAGGCGTCCGCGCATATTTTTTTTCCGGTCAGCCGGTAAAGTTTTAGAGACAGGCCGGCCCAAAGTTTTTTTAGCGGTACGCGCCCGATTTTACCGTAGGCAAGCGCGGCCGTGAAGCGTTCATAGCCGGCGAAATTTTCGTCCCCGCCGTCGCCGTTTAAGGCCACGGTTACATGTTGTTTTGTGATCTCCGATAAATACCAGGAGGGCAGGGCCGAGGCGTCGGCGTACGGTTCTTCATAATGAAAAATAAGCTGCGGCAGGATGGCCATCGCGTCGGGCGTAATCGTGAATTCATGGTGGTCGGTATGGTATTTCTCCGCTATCATGCGCGCGAACGGCAATTCGCTCACGCCCCCCTCGAAACCGATAGAGAACGTTTGTACTTTTTTTCCGAGTTCACGGGCCAGGAGCGCCGTGATCAGCCCGGAATCGATACCGCCGGAGAGATGCGCGCCCAGCGGTACGTCGCTTACGAGCCGGAGGCCGGCGGCGCGGATAAGTTTTTCCCTTATTTTCTCCTCCCACTCCCTTTCCGACAATTCGAGCTTTTGCGCGAAATCGAGATCCCAGTATTTTTTTATATCCATGGAGCCGTCTGGCTTGACGATCATATAATGGGCCGGTGGCAGTTTAAAGATATTTTTGAAGCCGGTTTTGGGCGCGGGTACGTATTTATAGGTAAGGAATTCGTCGATAGCCGCCCAATCCGGCTCTTTTTTTATTTCCTTGTCGGCGATGATGGCTTTAAGTTCTGAGGCGAAAACGAATTTATTCTTGTCGCGGTAATATTTGAGCGGCTTTTGCCCTGCCCGGTCGCGGGCGATAAACAGTTCTTTCTTCGCGCTGTCCCAGATGGCAAAGGCGAACATGCCGCGCAGGTATTTAAGGCAGTCCGGCCCGTAGATTTTATAGAGATGAAGTATTATTTCGGTATCGGTTTTGGTGCGGAAGGTATGTCCCCGCTGTTCGTATGATTTTTTTATTTCCTTGAAGTTGTATATCTCGCCGTTAAAGGTTATACGCAACCGCCCTTCCGCGTCCGCCATGGGCTGGTGGCCGGCGGGAGAGAGGTCGATAACGGCGAGGCGCCGGTGCCCGAGTCCTATGGGACCATCGACAAAAACACCCTCGTCGTTGGGGCCGCGATGAGAAAGAGCCCGGTTCATCTGGCCGATCTCGATTTCCGTAACCGGCTCGCGATTGAAATTAAGTTTGCCTGTTATGCCACACATGGGATTTTAGATTTACGATTTAAGAATTAAGATTCAGGAGCGTGAATTAATCGTCATGGTTAGATAGTGGAATTCATATCGTTTTCTCCTGGATGCCGGATTGCGATCCGGCATGACAAAATGATTTGACACATCGTTTATAATGTTGTTATAAGATATTTTTACTTTTAAGTTTGTCGATCTTTTTTAACGCCAATAGGGAGGGAGAAGATGAGAGTTAAATTGGGTAATCGTGAATTGGTTGTCGCGATAAGAAAAGTTTCAGACAAGCCGGCAAAGCCGGTAAGAAGGCATGATATTCCGGTCGAATTCAGGTGCCATAAATGCAAAGAGGTGATTTCAACCGAATTGGAAAATATTTATGAGACGGCGATCGGGCATAGATATGCGGCCGATTGTCATAATTGCACCTCCCTGCACAATGGCAGCGAATGCGCTACCGCCAATATGATTTTGATTACGAAAGAGATATTCGAGAACGGACAGCCGTCTAGATTCGCGCCGGATCACAATAGAGTCAAAATCAGATAATAAGTTCTTTTCAGTCACCGCTAAACACGCGGTGATTTTTTTGTCTGAACCACAGATTAACACTGATTACACGAGATTACACAGATTAACGGTAAGGCGCCGCATTGGTAATCTGTGAAATCAGTGTAATCTCGTGAGAATCTGTGGTTCAGACAATTTTGTAAACTCCCAAATACCCCTTTACCGTCTTCTCCAGACGGAATTTTTCGGCAGTTTGTATATTCTGATCGGATAATTTTTGGCGCAATTCTGGGTTATTGATGATACTACTGAATTTTTTCAGAAATTCCTGTTTATTGTCGAGGTCATAAAGCTGATCATCGGAGGCGAGCAGTTCGGCATTGCCGCCGACGCGCGCCGCCAGAACGGGAACGCCGGCGAAAAGGGTTTCGATCAGGGTGACGGACAGGCCTTCATAGCGGGAGGGGAGTACGAAGACGTCAAAGGCCTTGATGTATTTACTCGCTTCCTCGATCTCACCAGCCAGGATAACGGATTCACGCAGGTTCAGTCTATTTATCAGCGCTTCATATTTTTTTCTTTCCGTGCCCTCGCCGATAATGACGCAGACAGCGTCTTTTTTTATTTTGATGATTTCAGGAAAGATGTTGATGAGGAATTGGTAGTTTTTGGCGTAGTCGAGGCGGCCGATGGAACCGATAACGAATTTGAGATTTAAGATTTGAGATTTAAGATTTGAGATATTTTCTAATTCGTTACGTGCTGATGCGCTTTGCAAGAAATTTAATTTTTGTGGATCAAGACCATTATGAATAACATGACCATGGGTTACGATTTTGCGGGACAAGGCGTAGTCGAGATTGGTGCGGCTGACAAAAACCGGTTCATCGATGAATTTAAGGAAAAAAGCGAAAAAGAGCCGGTAGAAAAATCTGAAAGCCGTATTTTTCCGGTATTGGGGATCTAAGAGGGAAAGGCCCCTGAAAGTGAAGATGGTTTTCGGTTTAGTGGCGGATATTTTCGCGCCGAGTCCGGCGGTGAGGGCATTCGAACTGTTGATATGGATAACGTCGAAGCGGTTCACGTCCAGGTATTTTTTGATCTCGCCGATGAAGAAAAGATTGGCCAGCGGATTATGCGTGCGCTTTAATCGACTGAATTTCGTATAGGGGATGTTGGCCGCCGCCAGTTCCCGGGGAAGGAATTCGCCCTCGCCAAAACCGACCGTGACGTCATGGCCCCTCGTTTTAAGTCCGCGGGCGAGGTTAAGTACCGACATTTGCGCTCCGCCGACATTTCCCCTGGTAATGATGATAAGTATTTTCATAGTATAATCCAAATACTACAAAAGACGAATATCCGAAAAATGATTTTGTCCCGAATTAAATAATTTTGTAGCATTTATATAATTTTTGCAGTATTTGTATTATGTTTTTTTATGTTTGACTTTTATCCCCGTTTAATTTTATAATAACTTATAGTTAGAAATAATACAAGAAATGCGTGAAAGCAGGCAAATCGGCTGCTTTTGCGTATTTTTAGCTAATATGCGTATATTATACATCGGCGGAGGGTTCGTGGGCGCTTGCAGCGCGGCCGTCAGCGCGGACAGCGGACATGAGGTTTTGGTTTATGACATCGATAAAGAAAGAGTGAAGAAGCTTTCTTCCCTGGATAAGGACACGATCGAGTCATGCCTGTTCGAGGATGGCCTGGGCGAGCTTATCATCCGCAATGCCAGCCGAATTAAGTTTAGCTGCGATTTTGCCGAGGTGGAAAAATTCCTGGATAGCGCCGGGGCGGTTTTTATGTGCCTGCCTACGCCCGAAAAAGACCATACCGGACGGTCGGACCTGACCTATTATAACCAGGCTTGTAAAGATTTGGCCGCAGCCCTGGTAGGGCGGAATAAAGGAGAGCAAAATAACTATATTTTAGTAATAAATAAAAGCACAGTTCCTATAGAGATGATCGGCGTAACCGAAGAAACTCTGAGGAAAAAGGGAGTGAAGAATTTCGGCGTCGGCGCCAATCCTGAATTCCTGGTGGAAGGCGATGCCATCGCCGGTTCAATCAGACCCCAACGCCTCGTGGTCGGTGCCTGGAGAGAAAAGGATTTTTCGATTTTTCGCGAGATTTACAACCGTTTTTGCGACGCTCCCAACGTAAGCTATATCGAAGTCAATCCAATCGAGGCGGCCGCGGGAAAATTATTGGCCAATTTTATCCTCTTTAACCGTTTGGCTAACTGCTATGACGTGGTGGGGCGGACATGCGAAAAATTCACCCACATGACCTACGAAAACGTGCGTAAGATCATCATTACGGATAAACGCATCGGGGATTGGGGATTTTATGACAGCTTATTCGCCGGCGGCAGCTGCTTTATCAAGGACGCGCGTTCCCTTGGCCAGCAACTCAGGGAGAAAGATACGAACGTCGATTTGGTCAGCAATACCCTCGAAGCCAATAACCGGCAGATTAACCGTTTTCTGTCCAGGCCGAAGTTCGAGCTGGGATATGCCTGGCCGGGAAAGAAAGTCGGTATCCTGGGTCTGGCCTTCAAGCGCAATACCAACGATATCCGCAATTCCGCGGCCCTGAACGTAACGGAGTTTCTCTTGGATCACGGAGTGGGCGAAATTTTGGCCTACGATCCGGCAGCGGCGGATAATTATCTTAACTACTTCAAAGGTCACGCGGAGAAAAATAAAATAAAAGCGGCTAAAGAGGAAAAAGAGGTGATGGAAGGCGCGGACGCTCTGTTTATTATTACGGATTGGCCGCAGTTTCGGGGACTTTACGAGCCGATTATGGCTAATTTACCGAAAGGGGCGCTCATCATGGACGGAAGGCGCACGCTTTATCATAAGTATGGCGACTTAAGCAAAGCCGGATACGATATTATCGCCGTGGGTTCGCCGGTCATGAAACACGAAGCATGAAACATGAAACATGAAACACGAAGCATGAAACACGAAGCATAAAACATGAAGCATGAAACATGAAGCATGAAACATGAAGCATAAAACATAGAACATAAAACATGGGTCATGGAACATACACCCTGTTTCGTGTTCCATGTTTCGTGAAAATGTATGGTTACTTTCGAAGACCTGATGTCCAAAAAAGAAAAAATCTGCGTGGTCGGGCTCGGTTATGTTGGGTTGCCCCTGGCGGTGCTTTTGGCGAAAAAATTTTCCGTTATCGGTTTTGACGTTAACGGCGCAAAAATCGAGGATCTGAAAAATGGGATCGATAAGACCGGCGAGGTGGAGAAAGACGCGCTGGAGGAAGCGCATCTGGAATTGACCACAGACCCGGAAGCGATTTGCCGGGCGAAATTTTTGATTTTAGCCATTCCTACGCCGGTGGACGACAACAAGAAGCCGGATTTGACTTTGCTCGAGCGGGCGAGCGCCATGGTCGGGGAGAATATGGCGGCCGGTTCGGTTATCGTTTACGAGTCGACCGTTTATCCGGGCGTGACCGAAGACGTCTGCCTGCCCATTTTGGAAGAGGCATCCGGGCTTAAGGCGGGCCGCGATTTTAAGGTCGGGTATTCGCCCGAGCGTGTCAACCCCGGCGACCGCGAACATACGATCAAGAAGATCATAAAAGTGGTATCGGGCATGGACGCGGAGACATTGGATATCGTGGATGGTGTGTACAAAAGCGTAATCACGGCCGGTACCTGGCGGGCATCTTCCATCAAGGTAGCGGAAGCGGCTAAAGTAATCGAGAATACCCAGCGCGACCTCAATATCGCGCTTATCAATGAGCTGGCTATAATTTTCAATACAATCGGTATCGATACTTATGAAGTGCTGGCGGCGGCGGGTACGAAATGGAATTTTCTTAAATTTTTTCCCGGACTCGTCGGCGGCCACTGCATCGGCGTGGACCCGTATTATCTGACATACAAAGCGGAGTCGCTCGGTTATCTGCCGGAAGTGATTCTGGCGGGCCGGAGGATAAACGATTCCATGGGTAAATTCGCGGCGCAGCAGATAATAAAAAGGATGGCAAAGATGAACAAGATGACGGCCTCCTCAAAGGTGGTGATTCTCGGTATCACTTTTAAAGAGGACGTGCCTGATATCCGTAACTCGAAAGTGATCGATTTGTATAATGAGCTATGCGCATTCGGCTTAAAACCATTGATTTATGACCCGCTGGCAAGACCGGAAGAGGTGAAGGAAGTATACGGTCTTGACCTTTGCGCCTGGGAGGATATTGCGGGCGCGGATACGCTCATTATCGCCGTTCCGCACCGCAAGTTCAAATTAATGAAGATTGCGGATTACCGCGCGCTTATGAATGCGGATAAACTGCTGATTGCGGATTTTAAGCATGTGCTTGACAGAAAAGAAGTGAAGGCGGCGGGAGCAGAGTATTGGAGTTTGTAACATAAAGCATACAACACGAAACATATAACATGTATCATCAAAGTCCCCTGTTTTATGTTTCGTGTTTCATGTTTCATGATTTATGCGTGATTTTACCAAAAAAATATTGTGGGAAGGCAAATTTCTGCGTGTGGCGGGCAAGGAATTCATGAACGAGAACGGCACCAAGGGTCTTTGGGAGTGTGTCGAGCGGACGAATTCGCGGGAGATCGTGGCGATTTTTGCCGTGACTAAAACCGGGGAAGTGGTGCTTACCAAACAATACCGTTTTCCGCTGGAAGCATACGCGGTCGAGTCGCCGGCCGGGTTATCCGATAAAGACGGAGAAAGTCTGGAGGAGACGGCCAGGCGCGAACTTTGGGAAGAAACCGGTTACAAAGCGGATAAGATGATAGAAATCCAGCGGGGGCCTTTCAATTCGGGGATGTCAGGCGAAACGTTGGTGATTTTTTACGCGCCGGACGTCGAATATGCCGGCGGCCATGAAGAGGCGAGCGATGACAGCGAGGAGATCGAAGTGGTAAAAGTGCCGCTCGGAGAATTCTACGATTTTTGCACTCGTCCGCACGACGGTTTTGTGGTGGATATAAAACTTTTGGCGAATTTAAAAATACTAGAAGAAAAAAAATTAATTTGATTTTATGGCGAAATGTCTTGTTACCGGCGGGGCCGGGTTTATCGGCTCGAACCTGGTCGACGCGCTCGTTAAGCGCGGCGATGAGGTTACGATTATCGATAACCTCTCCACCGGCAAGAAAGAATATTTGAATCCCGGAGCGAAGTTTTATGAACTTGATATTCGTGACTTGGAAGCGATTAAGCCGTTTTTTTCCGGCGTGGATTATGTTTTTCACCTGGCGGCTTTTCCGCGCGTCCAGCCGTCGATTGAGGATCCGGTGAACGCCAATAGCATCAACCTTGACGGCACCCTGAACGTGCTCGTGTCGGCCCGCGACGCGAAGGTTAAAAGAGTGGTTTACAGCGCCTCATCTTCGGCTTACGGCGACCAGGAGAAGATGCCCCTATCGGAAGATATGCCCCCCGCTCCGCTTTCGCCTTATGGTTTGCAGAAGTACGTAGGTGAGCTTTATTGCCGGCTTTTCAGTGAAATTTACGGCTTGTCTACGGTTAGTTTGCGTTACTTTAACGTTTACGGCCCGCGGCAGGCGCTTGAGGGAGCTTATTGTCTTGTTATGGGGATTTTCGTGCGCCAGCGCCTTGAGGGCAAGCCGATGACGATTACGAATGACGGTAAACAGCGGCGGGATTTTACTTCCGTGGTGGACGTGGTGCGCGCCAATACGCTGGCGGCGGAGAGTGATAAAGCGGGTAAGGGCGAGGTTATCAATATCGGACGGGGAAGTAATTATAGCATGAATGAACTGGCGAAGATGATCGGCGGGCCCACTAAGTACGGAGAGAAACGTATCGAATCGTTCGAAACCTTAGCCGACAATTCTTTGGCGGAGAAACTTTTGGGCTGGGAGCCGACCGTGAACCTGCCCGACTGGCTTGAGGGATATAAAAAAGAAATGGGACTTTAGAGATTTAAGATTTAAGATTTTAGATTTAAGATTTTTACAAAATATATGGATTCATTAAAAGACAAAACGGTTTTAGTTACCGGCGGGGCAGGATTCATCGGCTCGCATTTGTGCGATAAACTTGTCGAGGCGGGCGCCAGAGTCATTTGTTTCGACAATTTTTTTACGGGCAAGAAAGAGAACGTCGCCCACCTGCAAGGTAATGAGAATTTCACCTTGGTCGAGGGCGACGCCAATAAATACGAGGATCTGGCCAACGTTTTTAAAAAACATAAGATCGATTATATTTTCCATTATGCGGCCGTGTTGGGCGTGCAAAGAGTAACCGAAAATCCGCTTTTGGTCCTGCCGGATATCGACGGCATCCAGCATATCCTTAAACTGGCGCGGGAGCATAAGGTAAAGAAAACGGTGTTCGCTTCCTCGTCCGAGGCCTATGGGTTCTCTACCCAGATGCCGCTCCGCGAAGACGACGATATTCTGGCAGCCAACCAGAGCGACAATGTTCATTTGTACGCCTTGGTCAAGCTTATGGGCGAGAAGATCATGAAGACCTATAATGATCATTACGGCGTGCCTACCTGTTCATTGCGATTTTTCAATGTTTTCGGTCCGCGCCAGGAATCATCTGCCTACGGATTCGTGGTTGGGGTTTTTATAAAGCAGGTTATGAACGGAGAGCCGCCGACGATTTTCGGCGACGGTTACCAGACGCGCGACTTCATCTACGTAGATGACAATGTACGGCTGGCTATTAACGCAATGCTTTCCGAAAAGACGAACGGCGAGGTGATCAATATCGGCGTGGGGCGACAGACCACTATCGTCGACTTGGCCGAACGTCTGATCCGGTTGAGCGGCAAAAAATTCGAGCCGAAGTTCCTGGAGAGCAGGAAATATGAGATCAAATACCGCAGTCCGGACGTGAGCAAGATGAAAAATCTTTTAGGCAAGGAGATTCACGATAATCTGGATGAGAATCTGAAGAAGACATATAATTGGTATCTTAACAAGAAGTAAAATCTTTAACCAATCTATAGAGATATCTCTATAGATCGAGATAAAATATGGAACAGAAGAAAAAGGTCGTATTATTATCCTGTTTCTACGAGCCGTTCATGAGCGGGGCGGAGCAGATGCCGCGGGAGATCATTCGGCGGTTAGGCGGCAAATATGATATCACCCTGGTGGCGGCGCGGCTGGACGAAAAACTTCCGCCCACGGAAACGCGCGAAAATTATAAGCTGGTGCGCGTCGGCATCGGGCATAAGACGCTCGACAAGTTTTTGTACCCGCTTTTGGCGGCGCTTGAGGTACGGCGGATAAAGCCGGAGATTGCGCATGCCAACCTCGAGAGTTATGCCGGTATTGCCCTGGCCTGGCTGAAGCGGTTTAGTCCGCGGACGAAACGGATACTGACGCTCCAAAGCGGCAATATTGATGATCCGCGGCAGAAGAACGCCCGGCCTATAAAATTATTCTGGCGCGCGATCAATCTTTCACCCGATATCATTCTTCCTATTAGCGATTATTTGCGCGCGCGATCGATAAAACTCGGGGTGCCGGCGGAGAAGATCGTCGTTATCCCCAATGGCGCGGATTTGGACAATATCCCCGCGGATATCCAACCGGAAGAGGGGAGGGTATTTTTCGCCGGACGGCTTTCCTGGGAAAAAGGAGCCGAGTATATGTTCCGGGCCTGGCCGCTCGTGCTCGCGCAGTACCCCGAGGCGAGATTGGTACAGGCGGGCAGCGGAGATATGGAAGGAAAAATTATCGAACTGATAAAGGAGCTCAAGATCGAGGATTCAGTAGAGCTTAAGGCCACGATTTCTCATGACGCTTATATTAAAGAATTCAAAAAAGCCGAGGTGGTGGTTTGTCCATCGCTCGCCGAAGGGCTCGGTATCGCTTTTATCGAAGCCCAGGCCTGCGGCAGGCCGGTGATCGGCACGAGGGTGGGCGGCATTCCGGACGTGATCACGGACGGTGAGAACGGCCTTTTAATAGAGCCCAGGAACAGCAGAGCTATAGCGGAGGCGATCATTAAGTTATTCAAAGACAAAGAGCTGGCCGAACGTCTAAGTGAACGCGGCCTCGAAACGTCGAAGAGGTTCGCTTGGGAGAATGTTATCGGAAAAATCGGAGGTATTTATGAGAAATGTTCCCAAAAATAATTTATTGTCGGTTTTCAGCGAGCCCCTCCCCTGGCAAATTCGTGCAGTAAAGTCATTCTTGTTTTCTCGCCGCATTTATTTAAAACTATAAACTCTCACACCCCTCCCGCGGGGAGGGGATTTAAAGAGCTATGACCGAATACATCATCAGTAAGATCTATAAGCATAAAATTTACGTCAAATATATCATTGCCGGCGGCACGGCGGCGGTTACGGATTTTGGCTTGCTGTTTTTCCTGACAGATATTCTTCATATTTGGTATATCGCCTCCGCCACCCTGGCCTTTATCATCGCCTTTTTCGTCAGTTTTTTCCTGCAGAAATTCTGGACTTTCCGCGACAATTCGCGGAACAGGATATATAAACAAATGAGCATGTATCTGGCCGTGGGCGTGGCTAATACGGCCGTCAACGCGGGCGGGATGTACGTCTTGGTCGATTATTTCGGCCTTTGGTATATCCTGGCCCAGGCGGTGATGTCGGTTCTCCTCGCGGTGGGCAGTTTCGTTATTTACCGTTTCGTGATTTTCGAAACACGGACCGAACCGTTAACCGAGAGTATAATTAACGATGATGAGCGCGGTCCGCGACAGCCATGAAACTGACGATAGATAAAAATAAATTGCCTGAAGCGCCGGAGATGTTTTTGCGGCGGGCCGGATATACCTATATAGTCGACAGGCGGACCGGCAACGAGAGTTTCGCGCGCCGTTTGGGCCGGGATTTTTATCCCCGGTTCCATTTGTATTTGCACGACGAGGGCGAACGCGTGGTTTTTAACCTGCACCTTGACCAGAGAAGGCCGGTTTACCCGGGGACGAGGGCGCACAGCGGAGAGTATGAAGGGGAGGTAGTTGAGGAAGAGGTTAAAAGGTTAAAAGATTTATTGGGTCACTAAAATTATGTTACAGCCGTCAGAAGAGATAAAATCGAAACTGGATATTGTCGATTTTATCCGCGACTATATCCCTCTAAGGCAAGCCGGGGTTAATTTCAGCGCGCGCTGCCCGTTCCATCAGGAGAAAACCCCTTCTTTTGTCGTCAGTCCGGACAAGCAGATCTGGCATTGCTTCGGTTGCGGCAAGGGAGGGGATATATTTTCTTTCCTGATGGAGATGGAGGGCGTGGATTTCGTGGAGGCCCTGCGCATCCTTGCGCCCAAGGCCGGGGTAACCTTAAGAAAGCAGGACCCTAAGCTGGTCTCCCAGCGCAACCGCCTCCTGGATATTAACGAGCTGGCCAGAAAGTATTACCATAAGATACTTCTCGAGCACGAAGCGGCTGAGGCGGCAAGAAAGTACCTTAAGGGGAGGGGGCTGACCGGCGAAACGATCGAGGATTGGCAGCTTGGGTACAGCCCGGACAGCTGGGAGGCCATGTTGAAATTATTGAAAAGCCGCGGATATACCGAAAACGAGATATTTTTGGCCGGCTTGGCCGTAAAGGGCACGAACCGCCCCGGATTTTACGACCGTTTCCGCGGCCGGATTATGTTCCCGATAAACGACGTTAACGGCAATACGGTCGCTTTTACGGCCCGGGTTTCGCCGGAAAAGGAAGCGGAGGAAAAAATGGGAAAATATATAAACAGCCCCCAGACCATGATTTACGACAAAAGCCGGATTCTTTTCGGGCTGGACAAGGCCAGACAGGAGATAAAAAAACGTGATGGCTCCATTGTCGTCGAAGGGCAGATGGACGTAATTACGGCGCACCAGCACGGGTATAATAACGCGGTGGCCGCTTCGAGCACCGCCCTGACGCGGGAGCATATCGCGCTCCTAAAGCGCTATTCCCTAAACGTCAATTTGGCTTTCGATATGGACGCGGCCGGCCGGACCGCCGTTGACCGCGGAGCCAGGGAGGCCATGGCGGCCGAGATGAATGTCAAAGTCATTATTTTGCCGGAAGGCAAGGATCCGGACGAATGCATGCGCAAGAACCCGGAAGGATGGAAGGAGGCGGTCGAAACCGCCAAACCGGTGATGCAGTATTATTTCGATGAGGTATTCGGCGGGCTGGATACGACGAAGGTTGACAACCGGCGGCTGGCGGCGCAAAAACTGCTACCCAGTATTGCCCGTCTCGGCAACAGGATAGAGCAGGATTATTGGCTGAAAAAATTGTGCGCCAAGATCGACGTGGAGGAGAGGGTCTTGCGGGAAACGCTGATTTCCATAGCAAAGCCGGAAAAGGTAGCGGGCGGGCGGCAGCCGGAAGAAGGTCATGAGGACGGGGTCAATAATATATCCAGGGAAGAGCGGTTAAGCGAGTTACTTTTATCTCTGGCGATGAAATTTTCTTCTTTACTTGAATATTTGATTAATAATATCCAAATAGACCTGATGGTTGGCCAGGAAAGTCAATTCCTTTACAGAAATTTAATTTTTTACTATAATAATGCTATTAACGATAATTTGACGGAATCACCGGCGTGGGGTAAAAATGCCTTAAATTATGATAATTTCAAGGCGTGGATGTCGGACAGGATGGGGGGCGGAGAAGAGAGCGGAGAAGAAGATAGAGGCCAGCTAAAGACCCTTGACAAGCTGGTACTGTTGGGGGATAAAGAATTCAGTGAACTGGACAACGAATCGGCCAAAGAGGAGGCGATTAAGATGGTCGCCGTGTTAAAGAGATTTTACCTGGCGAACCGCATGAAGGAAATAGAAAAAATGATTGCCGAGTATGAGGAGAAAAAAGACGCCAGAGCGGTAGAGGACTTGATAAAAGAGTTTAAAGCGCTTGCCGACGAAATCAGCGAGATAAACGGATTTGACGCCGTGTTGTCCTGATTGCCGGCGCCAATCAGCACAATAAATTATGCCTAAAAAAAATAACAAAACGACCAAAGCGGCTCCGAAGAAAAGAACGGTAAAAAAGGTATCATCTTCAAAAAAGAGGACGGTAAAGAAGACGGCTGCTCCGAAAAAGAATACTGCCAAGAAAACGGCGGCTACAAAGAAGACGGCGGTAAAAAGGGCGGCCTCGAAAAAGACGACCGCGAAAAAAACCGAAGAAGTCCGCAGAGAGATAGTGATGCCGAAAGAGGAACAGATGAAGAGTTTGATTATCAAGGGAAGGTCGCGGTCATTCATTACGGAAACGGAACTTTTATACGTTTTTCCGGAGGTGGAGGAATATATTTTCGATTATGAATTGTTCTTGGAAAAATTACAAAAGAATGGCATCCAGATCATAGAGGACTCCGGCCAGATCCTCGAAGTCTGGCCGGCTGACGGTAAAAATCAGTTTTTGGCGGATACGGTCGAGTCCTTGGGCAGGAAAGAGTCGCCCGATCTTTCGAAACTGAGCGCCGATTCGATCCAGATGTATTTGAAGGAGATAGGTAAAGTGCCTTTACTTTCCGCCGAAGAAGAGGTAGAACTCGCCAAGCGGAAAGAAAAGGGCGATAAAGCGGCCGAACGGCGGTTGATTGAGGCGAACCTGCGCCTGGTCGTTTCCATTGCGAAGAAATTCACGGGCGCGCGCGGATTATCTCTTCTTGATCTTATCCAGGAGGGCAATATCGGTCTTTTCCGGGCGGTGGAAAAATTCGAGTATCGCAAGGGGTATAAATTCTCCACTTATGCCACCTGGTGGATCAGGCAGGCGATTACCCGTGCGCTTGCCGACCAGTCGCGCACGATCCGTATTCCCGTGCATATGGTCGAGACGATCAATAAGTTCCAGCAGATCGAGCGCCAGCTTATCCAGGACCTCGGACGCGAGCCCCTGCCTGAGGAGATTTCCGCGGAAATGGGGGAGGAGATCGACAAGGTCAGGCATATCATCAAGATTTCCCAGGATACGATTTCGCTTGAGACGACGGTGGGCGAGGACGAGGAAGATTCGACGCTCGAGGATTTTATAGAGGATATCAAGAACGTCACGCCCGATCGCAGCGCCGCCCTCCAGCTTTTGCGGGATTACGTCAAAGAAGTGATTACCCAGCTTTCGCCCCGTGAACAGAAAATATTGGAAATGCGCTTCGGCCTTGAGGACGGCGTGGCCCATACGCTTGAGGAGGTTGGTCATGAGTTCGACGTTACCCGTGAGCGTATACGCCAGATCGAAGCGAAAGCCCTCGAAAAGATACAGAAGCACGAGGGAATCCAGAAGCTAAAAGATTATTGATTAATCGCGAATTTATTTCGTAATTCGCGCATATTTGACAATTTTTACAAATCTGTTATTATATTTTCAGTGCCTTTGGGCATTTTTTTGCACTTTTATATTAAATAGTTAACTGTTAATTGCTAACGGTTAATTGTTATTATATTCCCGGGTAGCGCAGCGGTAGCGCAGTTGGCTGTTAACCAATTGGTCGT
>CAYVIA010000026.1:11796-14889 GCA_964451485.1 uncultured Gammaproteobacteria bacterium | reverse complement strand
ATTTGTAGATTTGCGGGGGCGTGCGTAGGTTCATCTGAAGCACTCGCAAATCATCCTCCCCTCTTTATCTTTCGGCAGTTTTATCTTATTTTTCGGCATTTTGCTCAAAACGTTTTCGACATAAGACCGCGGGGCCACGGGCACAGCGCATCCCAAGCCGCAAAAAGCCGTATCATGCAGGTCGTCCAAAATAGAAGCGAACATTTCCCAGTTCGGTTCCGGATCGTTTAAAATTTCGCGCAGGCGGTAAGTGCCCTCGCGGCAGGGCGTGCACTGGCCGCATGTTTCACCGCAGAAAAAACCGATCCATTTTTTCATGAGGTCGATCGGCTGATATTTGATGGTGCTGTAAACCGTAATCGAGCCGCCTCCGCCGGCCGGCCGGTCAAGCTGTTTTGAGTTTAATACTTCCCCGGAAGCGTCGCCCCCGATCTGCGCGAAAAAGTCGAACTTGGGATAGTTAGCGGTCTCTTTTAAAATCCTGGCGATGGTCCAGTCCTCGGGTAGTTCGTAAACCCCGGTCCAAAGGCAATCGCCGTTTACCGTATAGAACCGTTTATGTTCATACTTGCCGTCGTCGATCAAACTGACCGCATAAAACGTCTCGACGTTGTTAACCAAAGTCGGACAGCCCCAAAGACCGCAAGTCGGCGGGAATGGCGGCCGCAGGCGCGGTTCGATGCGTTTGCCCTCAAGATGATTCAAGGCCGATGTTTCCTCACCGCCCACGTATCCGGCCGCGTGACTCTTTTGAAAAACCTCTATGAACGAATCTCCGATGACCGCGTTAAGCTTTTTTGCCAGCTTCTTATAATATCGCGGATTAAGGTAAATAAAGCCCCTCTCCGCGCCTAGGAATTCCATGGCTAACTTCATGCCGCCGATTACCAGCTCCGCCTGATTTTCGAGTAGAAACAAATCTTTGGCAATTCCCGGCTCGCCCTCCGAAGCGTTCATTACCACGTATTTCTTCGCACCCTTTGCCTCTTTGACCATTTTCCATTTTAACCACGCGGGAAAACAAGCGCCCCCGCGCCCGACCAGTCCCGAATCTTTTAATTTGGCGATAATATCTTTTTGGGGCATAATACCGTTATTTATAATTTTTCTTATTATTATTGGGTTTATACATTCCACCGATTTCTTCCATCCTACACAGCTGCTGCTTCAGGTAATCGGCATTTTCGATGCACTTTTTCAAATAAACGTTGAACCTTTTTATGTCGCTCAATATCGAAGAAATATTTTTGTTTATTTTTTCCTCATAGGGAATATTATCTTTATAATCATCGATCCGGCTCCGTTCTCTCTTGTATAATTCCAACCTTTCGACTTCGATCTCATCCGCTTCGGTTCCGCCTATTTCCTTTCCCAACTCGGCCAATTTTATTTTATCCTTCTTCTGCAGTATACAATTGATGTTGGCTGCCATAATGGCTTCCGCATGTTTCAGGCTTTCGAGGTAATCATTATCCCGGATGATTTTAAAATTAGAATTCCTGATGATTTCTACGATTCTCGTTAGGTTTGATTTCATCACATCAAGATTGGGCAATAAATCCGCCGCTGTCACATCATCCGTAATCCTGGGTAACACGAACTCTTTTATTTCCTCTTCATTATCGTTAAGGAAAGACGTAATTACGTTCCTTAGGCCGAGTATCCTGTTAAACCCTTTAATATCGTCCCTGATCTCGTTAAAATGCTTAACTGTTCTTTTGTGCCTGCCGCCGTTAAAATTATAATTTGACAATTTTTTTAAAGTCGCGATATTTACATCTCTAAGGAAAGGATAATCCTTATTGTTGCCGAGAACTTTCAAAAAATCTCCTAATTCTTCTTCGGAGCCGTTGCTGTTTTCCGGCAAACCATCATATTTCTTTTTAAAGCATTCAAGAAATTCTTTCCGCCGTTGCCCCATACCGTTCTCCGTCTCTGCTGCAACGTCAATAATTTTTTTTCCTCCTGCTTCTTTTTCCAAATTCGTCATATTTTTTATTATTATTTAATACATCCCGCAAATCCTAATAATCCTAAAAAACCCGATAATCCTACCCTACGCCAGCCGCTTCCTGCCGATATACGCGGCCAGATCGGCCATCCGGTTCGAATAGCCCCACTCGTTATCGTACCAGGCCACGACCTTGAGAAGATTGTTGCCGACTACCTTGGTCAGGCCGAGATCGACGATGGCGCTTGCCGGATTGCCGATGATATCGGTCGAAACCAAGGGCGCCTCGGTCGCCTCGACAATGCCGCGCAGGCGCGCGCTTCTCGCCGCTTTCTTTAAGGCCTGATTCACCTTTTTCTCGTCCACTTTCTTCTTCGTAATAAAGACAATGTCGCAGAGAGATCCGACAGGGGTAGGCACGCGTACGGACATGCCGTCGAATTTACCCTTGAGCGAAGGAATGGTCAGGGTAGTGGCGATCGCCGCGCCGGTCGAAGTCGGCACCATATTGAGAGCGGCGGCACGAGCGCGTCTTAAGTCCTTGTGCGGGCCGTCCACGATCCGCTGGTCGGCCGTATAAGAATGGATAGTGGTCATGATGGCTTTATCTATGCCGAAATTCTGCCTGATAACGTCCGTAACCGGCGCCAGGCAGTTAGTCGTGCAGGAAGCGTTGGAAATTATCTTATCGGTCTTCTTTATCTTGTTTTCGTTTACGCCCATAACCGCGGTCTTGACTCCCCCGCCCTTGGCCGGAGCCGAGATGATTACTTTCTTCGCCCCGCCTTTGATATGGAGCATAGCGGTCCCCCTCTCCCGGAAAATACCGGTACATTCGAGCACGATATCGACGCCCAAGTCGCCCCAGGGAAGCTTTTCCGGTTCTCTGCCCGCGAAAATGCGGTATTTCTTACCGCCCACGATCAAAGAATCCGCGGTAAACTTCACCTCTTTGGGGTAAATGCCGTAGCATGAATCGTATTTAAGCAAATGCGCCAGGGTTTTCGTGTCCGTCAGGTCGTTGATGGCCACGATCTTGTGCGGTAATTTTTTCTCTAAAAACGCTTTAAATACGGCCCGGCCGATGCGGCCAAAGCCATTAATGGCGATATTCATATTTTTTTATTTATTATATACTCAAT
>CAYVIA010000026.1:8517-11696 GCA_964451485.1 uncultured Gammaproteobacteria bacterium | reverse complement strand
AAAAAATAAAAAGGGAATGATTCGCATCATTCCCGGTTTGCTTTATTGAGGAACTACAAAAACTTTATCTTTCTTGCGCCGGGGCCTGAATATCATCGGCTTCGAGCCGTCTATAACACGCGCGCCCATGGGCGCTTTACGGGGTATACGTCCGTTCTTGTCGGGCGACATATAAATACGGTCATCGATAAGGGTATATTCCCGGTTAAAAACAAACACCCCGCAATTCCCATGATGTTGTTCGCTGCTGCGCTGGACAAGAATCGTAAACGCCTCGTTTGTCCAGCCGGTATATAGTGACAATAATTCATCCAAGGATAAATCCCATTTTGGGCCATGCTCCGCATGCCACCGTTCTACCGCCTCGAAAGTTCTGATAATATTCCAGGGCAAATTCGTTTGTTTCGGTTCGAATGTTTTAATCATCTTTCATTTCCTCCTGCTTGTTTTTGGGGCATGGATTTAACTCGCTTTTTATCACTCTGGCAGGAGTTTGCCCTCAAAATATATTACGTCTCGCTTGCCCGCGGGGGTTTTTATCTGCTTTTTTCGACGAGAATCCAGTTGAATGCGGAATCTTCGAATCTTTTCAAATTCTTTATGAGAAATGACATACGAAATATTCAGGTCATAGTATTTTACCGTAAAAGAATAATAAAGCGAGCGTGATCCGCATTTAAGGGCTGCTATAGTCAGTTGCACTTCTTCATTTTTGCCGAATGCGGGAGAATGCAGCCCCACCGGCCTGCAACGCTCTTCTGTATCTTCCGGTCTGGGAATAATTACATCGGGATTAAAAGTAAAGGCTCCCTCGGCCAATATCGCTTTCTTCGGACAATAAGCTATCACACTGGCGGAAACAGAAATACCTTGCGCCATACAGCCCGGCAAAAATAGCAAGCTGGCAAAAACTCCAGCCATTAACAACACTATCCATCTTTTCATGTTTCAACTCCTCCTGTCGGTTGTTTACTCTCTTTCATCCTCGCTCTCTAAAAACCAATTCGCGGAAATCATTGCCTGAACGGCGGGTCAAAAAAAGCCAAGACATCGTCGAATGCGCGATCTTCGTCCTCGTCCTTGTCTGCCGCTTTTTTCCGCCATATTTTTTCCCAGTACTTTTGGGCCTTACGGGACATGAATATCCCGATATGTCCCACCTCCGGGATTAAAACATGAGTACCTGGCAAAGCCAACGCCTGGGGGACCAAAGTTATATCGTCTCCCTCTCCGGCTATGGATGTTATCGGACAGGATATATCTTTAAGATTGACTGTTGCGCCCAATACCCGGAGCCGGCCTTCCCAAAGATCGTTTTTGCGGAAAATCCTGTCAACGGACTCGAGGTAATATCTGCCGGCAAGATCCTGGGTATATTCATACCAATCCCTGAACCTTTGGATTTTTCTGAATCTGTCCGTACCTATGGCGCACCACAGGTCAAAATAATCCTGGGTCCTGTCGAATAGATTCATCATTTTCCAACCCAAAAGCATGAATTCTCCCCGCATCAGACCGCCGCCCATATCGACCAGCCCCTCATAAAATTCCTGGGGCAGCGACTGAACCATTTGTTGAAGATAACCCCCTCCGGCTTTGGCGTTAATGGGCGCGCCGGCGACAAGCAAATGTTTGACTCTTTCGGGGAACGAAGCGGCAAAAATAGCGCTTAACCAGCCTCCCTGACATAATCCTACGAGGGTAAACGGACCCCTAATATTTTTAGTGGCGTCCCTGACCTGTAAAACCAAATCGTCAATGCCCTCGTCTTTTCTTTCCGGCGTACATGACTTCCAATCGATAACGTAAACGTTATGACCGAAGTTTAGGGCCGTCTGCACGAGGCTCTGTCCCGCGTCGAAATCGCAGATGGTCGAACTGTGTCCCGCCTGAGGCGGAACGATAACGACTGTTTCTTTACCGCCGGATCCGAATTTCCTTAAGAAAAAAGCCGGATGCGACATAACTATTTCGTTTCGGCTATACCACTCCGGATTCGGCCTTCTTGCCAATTCATTCAAAAATTCAATATTTCTTCTCCACACTTCCATAATCAATCCGCCATATGCCATCTCTTCTTTTTTCATTTATAATTCTCCTCGTAATTTTTGGTTTTAAAAGTGCTTGTTTTTTACTTTTACGAATATCCCAACAATCCCAAAAATCTTAATAATCCTAAAAATCCTAATTTTTCTTATTCCCCTTCAAATCCATCTCCACGATCGTGCCTCTTTCCCCTTTCTCCGTCTCGATTTCCACGTCAACCGTCTGCTTGAGGACATGATAACCCACGACCGTGCCTCTTTTGCCTTCGATCCTGACCTTGCTGCCCAAAGGCGGCAAATTTTTGGTTAATTTCTCATAGCCCGCCTCCTCGTAAGCGAGGCAGCACATCAGCCGGCCGCAAAGCCCGGAAATCCGCTCCGAGCCGCGATGAGAACATTGCTGGCATTCCGCCATCTCCGAGGTAATCGAAGACAGTTCCGACAAAAAACGCCGGCAGCATAACTGCCGCCCGCAATGGCCGATGTCCCCGGAGAATTTCGCCTCGTCGCGGATGCCTATCTGCTGCAGGCGGATAGTGCGGCCGAAATGGCGGGTCAGGTCCTTTACCAATTCGCGGAAATCAACCCGGCCGTCGGCGATAAAGGCGAAAGTGATGCGCGAGCCGTCGAACGAATAATGCATATCGATGAATTTCATGGCCAGGCCGGACTTCTCTTTCGTCTGGCGGCAATATTCGAGCGCTTTATTCTTGTCGGCCGCGGACGGTATCTTTTCCATATCGAGGGGGGTGGCTTTGCGCAGGATCGGTTTCAGCGCCTTGTGCTTATGGTTTTCCGCGCTTTCCGTATTCGCTCCGTCTTCCCGGCTGTCTTCCGCTTCTTCCGGGGACAGGTCGCGACCCGTCCCTGCATTATTCTGTTTCTTTTCGTATTCCTCTTCGTCCGTATCCAAAAAACCGACGACTTCGCCAAGCTCGACCCCAAGTTCCGTTTTCACGACAACCTTATCGCCCTTAGCCAGGTCGATATTATTGGGTGAAAAATTATATGCCTTATCCCACGGCGCGAATTGTACCTGAACGACTTTCATATTTAAATTATATTTATAATTTCAGTAAGCAGGAAAAATATATTTCATCTCTAATCGTTATTTTGTGCAATAATTTTTAATTT
>CAYVIA010000026.1:6221-8417 GCA_964451485.1 uncultured Gammaproteobacteria bacterium | reverse complement strand
TTTTTAATTTTTAATCAATTTTTATTGATCGAATTTTTAATGACGATTTCTATGCCAACAATGAAGTGACCGGGACAATAAAAATTAAAACATTAAAAATTCATTTAAAATTGTAAATTAAAAATTGAAAATTAAAGACTGTATCTCACAAATTGTTCCACTTTAACGTCACCCAGAACGTCTTTCACGCGCTTTTTGTCGTCTTTGATATACTCCTGGTTAAGCAGACAGACCTCTTCGTAATACTTATTGATCTTGCCGGAGAGTATCTTGTCGATGATATTTTCCGGTTTGCCTTCCTTCGCCAGTTGCTCGCGGTAAATTTCCATTTCTTTGTCTTTCTCTTCCTGCGGCACGTCTTCGGCAGTGAGATATTTCGGATTGGCGGCCGCCACCTGCATAGCCATGTTATAGGCGAGTTCTTTCGCTTCCGCCTTGTCGAGAGCGACCAGGGCGCCGATCCTGCCGCCCATATGCGAATAAGCCGCCACGACTCCGTCGGTTTTGACGATAGCGAATCCTTTAATTCCCATCTTCTCGCCCACCGTGCCGGAGAGATGTTTCAATGCCTCTTCGACAGTGCCGGTATCCGTTTTCATGGCCAAAAGACCGCCCAGATCAGCCGGTTTGGCGTCTTTGAGTAAATTAAAAACTTTATCGACTAAGCCCAGAAACTTTTCGTTTTTCGCCACAAAATCGGTTTCCGCGTTCACTTCCAGGATATAGCCCTCTTTGCCCGCGTCATCGACGCCGACCATGATCACGCCCTCGTTCGCTTCCCGTTCGCTGCGCTTGGCCGCTTTGGCGATTCCTTTTTTGCGCAAAATTTCTACGGCTTTTTCTATTTCGCCGCCGGCGTCTTCGAGCGCCTGTTTGCACTCCACGATCCCCGCGCCGGTAAGTTCCCTAAGTTGTTTTATTTTCTCCATATATTTTTAATCACCTAAATTTTTGTTCTTAAGATAAAGTATCTGATAAACAAAATTTAATAATAATCCTTGGTATTGAATAATTTTTAATTTAAAATTTTTAATTTTTATTCAATTTTTATTTACCAAATTTTTAATGACTGCTTATCCACGATCAGCGGAATAAAAAATATTAAAAATTAAAACATTAAAAATTCAATTCAAATTTCAAATTAAAAATTAAAAATTTCTCAACTTGCGAACTTTTAATCATCAACTCTTTGCATTCTTACCCTTCCCCGTCTTAATCGCTTCCTCGACCAGGCCGAGGATCAATTTGATCGTCCTGGTGGCGTCGTCGTTGGCCGGGATAACATAATTGATACCGGTCGGATCGGCGTTGGTGTCGCAAACCCCGATGATGGGGATGTTCTTTTTCCTCGCTTCGATCACCGCCGTCTTCTCGTTCTTGGTGTCCCAGATGAAGATCGCGTCCGGCAGGCGCGTCATGTTCGTCAAACCGCCGACCTTCAGGGATAATTTCTGAATGGTCCGGGTCAGATCGAGCTGTTCCTTCTTTGTGTATTTGGCGAGCTTGCCTTCCGCCTTATCGCGCATCAGGTCGTTGTACTTCTTGATCATCTTTTTGATGACGGCGAAGTTCGTCAGGCATCCGCCCATCCATTTTTCGTTAACGTAGGGCATGCCGGTCTCGCGCCCCAATCTCTCCAGGGGTTTTTTGACCTGCACCTTAGTGCCGACAAGCATAATCGTCTTTCCTTCGGCCGCGAATTTTTCCATGAATTCGAGAGCGGTCCCGAGCATTTTCCTCGCTTTGACCAGGTCGATAATGTGCACCCCGTTCCTTTGGGTAAAAATAAAAGGCGCGCACTTGGGATGCCATTTGCTGGTCCGATGCCCGAAATGCATGCCTGCCTTGAGCATCTGCTCAATTGTCGGTACTGTTACCATATTTTTTCCTTTTAACCCCGTTAGATGCTAAGCTATCTAACCGGGGTAATCCTCTACTCTGTCGATCCGGTCATGTGTTTATTATTGTCATTGCGAGGAGCGAAGCGACGAAGCAATCCCGTGTTTCATCGCTTGTCTCCGGCAATTTTTAACAGGGCCGGACAAGGAAATTTTTTGCAGAGTATGGGAGTTAATTAGTATTCCGGGGACTTCAATCCCCGATTAATTTATACTATTATACACTATAACATTTTTTCTTGCCTGTCAACCTTGACAGATAACTAAAAACATGCTAAATTTCGACTAATCAATCATA
>CAYVIA010000026.1:0-6121 GCA_964451485.1 uncultured Gammaproteobacteria bacterium | reverse complement strand
TAAAAAACCGCGCTCTGCCCGGGCGTTACCGCCCTCTGCGGTTCGTTAAAAACCACTTCGTAAATTTCCTTCTTTTTACTTTCTGCTTTTAACTTTATAACTTTACACTCAATGGCCTTATGCCGGTACCTGATCACTGTTTCGCATTTAAAAGGCATTTTAGGTTTACTGCCCGATATCCAATTGACTCCGCCCACGTTCATCTGGCCGCGATAGAGCGCCGGATCGTCGAAGTCGGAAACCACGTAAAGAATATTTTTCTCATAATCCATGCCGGCCGCGTAATAAGGCCCCTTGCCTCCGATCTCGATCCCCTTTCTTTGGCCAATCGTATAAAGCGGCAGGCCTTTGTGATTACCGACAACTTCCTTCGTGGCAAGGAGCATGATCGGCCCCGGCTTCATCTTTAAATATTTTTTCAAATACTCATTATGCTCGACAATCTTTCCGTCTTCGTGCAGGAAACAAACATCCTGACTTTCCTTGATTAAGTACGGCAACCCCGCCCTATTCGCGATTTTCCTCACCTCGCTCTTCTTGTATTCACCCAGCGGAAAAAGAACATACCGTAACTGTTCTTGCGCCAAAGTATAAAGAAAATATGTCTGATCCTTGCTAACATCTTTCCCTCGATACATCTTTATGTTTCGTGTTTCGTGTTTCGTGTTTCGTGTTTCCCGCCGAAGGCGGGCGTAGTGTCCCGTCGCCAGATAATCCGCGCCCAGTTCGTTCGTCTTCCGCAATAATTCTCCGAACTTTATCAGCCGGTTACAGCGCACGCACGGATTGGGGGTTAGTCCGCGCCCGTAGGCGTCCAAAAAATATTTTATCACCTCGCTTTTAAATTTACCCGCTAAATTAACCGGATAAAATTTAATTCCCAATTTTTTAGCTACCGCCCTGGCCGCCCGCTCGCCCTCGCTTTCGCCCGGCGCGGAGAGGCGCATAAACATGCCCATCACTTCATAACCTTCATTTTTCAACAACAAAGCGGCCGTCGAGGAATCCACCCCGCCGGACATGGCCACGACGACTTTTTTATTCTTACGATTGGACATTTTATTCTTAACAATAAAGCATAGTACCACACTATGCTTTATTATATAAATAATCGATTGTTAGCAGTCAAATATCAAACGCCAGATGTCAAATGTCGTTAAATCACCGCTATCTTCCCCGGTATCGTCTCTAAAATATGCATATGTACCGCCAAGAGGCCGGCTAAAAGAAGAATAACCACGAGCGACTGGATGATGACATGCTTATGCTGGACGCTA
Organism: uncultured Gammaproteobacteria bacterium; assembly: GCA_964451485.1. Classification (GTDB taxonomy): domain Bacteria; phylum Patescibacteriota; class Patescibacteriia; order Patescibacteriales; family UBA12075; genus CAYVIA01. The sequence continues at coordinate 4,844 of CAYVIA010000026.1, read as the reverse complement.
ACCCGCACGAGAATATTGATAAGGAGAGACGCTATTACGAGAATCAGCAGTCCCAAATAAATATATTTCGAGGTTTCGATCATGCGCGTGGCAAAACCGATCCGCCTGTTATCGACCGCCTTGAAATACGTCGGCTGCGCGTCCGGATTTTCTTCCAGCTCCGGATTAGGGCTTGCCGGCGCCGCGTTATCCTGCGCGACAGCCGTATCCGCCATGGCAAGCGTATCCACTCCTTCGGCATTCTCGGCCGGCTGCTCCCCGCTTCGGGCTATAAGCGGCGGGGTTTCCGCCGCCTGCCTGTCCGGCGCGGCTTCCGTACCTGATGAATTTACCGGCGCTTCCACCTTCTCCGCCGGCGCCGGTTGCGCCGGCGCAGCGGGTTGCGTCTCCTGGGCCGGCGGTTTTGCCGGTTCCGTGGCCGCGGCCGCGACTGCCGGCGCCTGCGCTTCGGGGGTCATCGCCGGTTCGGAAGTTACCGTTTGCTCCGCCGTACTGCCGGCCGAATTGTTCGTATTCGCCGCCGTGGCCAGATACGGACTAACCCGGCTGCCGAACAGCTCCACTAAAACATTGGTCTCTTTACCGTCGATCTTGCCGCTGACGATCGCCAAACCGACGTCGCGATAGCGGCCATTCAATATATTTTCCTTGTGCGTAGGCGACGCCATCAAGGCGGTATGAGCCGACTGGGCCGAAGAAAAATTCATGGCCAGGTTCTCGCCCACGAAAAGATAGGCGTACTGGCCGCGGTCGATCCAGTCCCAGGGCTTTTTACCGTCCGGGCCGTAGTGATCAAAGTAATCACGCATCACCATGTCGTCGGCCTTGGCCATAGCGGCGGTGGAAAGCACCGCGTTGATAGAGAGCGGCTCGAGGTTATCCTTGGCCCTGTCTTCGTTGATCATGGCCAGGATCTGATTCGTCATCCCCACGCTCATCTCCCCCGTATTCGGATAAATGAAAAATAAATATCCGGTAACGAATATCTTAAGCATAAACACGGCCAGCACGATCACGGCGAGGGAATGAGAACGCAGGATCTTCGGCTTATGGGAATTGCCTTCATGAGGAATAAAATAATCACGGAACAGTTGGCGGGAGTCGCGACAGTATTTTTTAAATGATTCCTTCCCTGTCGAGAGTTCTTCGACCTCTCTTTCTTCACCTTTAAGGAATTCTTTCAAATTATGAAAAACATTCGGTATTTTTATTTTTTTATAAAAAAACTTAAAAATCTTAAAGAAAAATCCCCCTAAGATTAAATAAAAAATTAATTTAATTTTAATCTTATTTTTCATGTCTATATTATATCACCAATTACGTAATATGTCAAATAAAAATATTTTATTTATCTTGGGTACCTTTAAAGGTATCTTTAAAGGTACCCTTTTTTATATACGTCCAAAAACTCTACTTACATTATAACATTATCAATAAATAAAAAAAACCGCCCTCGCGAGCGGTCTTAATCCTTAAAAAGTTATGAGTTACGAGTCATGAACGATACAGCGGATTCATCTTCCGGAGCTTCTCCACGATCGGCGGCAGTAATTTTATCACCCGCCGCACCTCCTCCGCCGTATTATGCTTCCCGAGCGTCATCCTGATCGAACTATGCGCTACTTCCTGTTTAATACCCATGGCGAGTAAAACGTGCGAGGGCTTTAACGACCCCGAAGCGCAGGCCGAACCGGTGGATACGGCGATACCCTCAAGATCAAGCGCGATCAGGATCGACTCCCCTTCCACGCCGAGGAAAGAAAAATGCGCGTGCGCAGGCGTGGCCGTTTCCCTGTCCGTATTCAAAACGATGTTCGGCACATTTTTCGTGATCCCATCAACGAGCATATCCCGCAATTTCGCTATTTTCTCGTTATTTTCCATCTGCGCCGCGCCCGGTTCGCCTTTGGCGCCGCATCCGCCTATTTGCGCGACAGCCGCGCCCAAACCGACGATACCCGGTACGTTTAAAGTCCCGCTGCGCAGATTATTCTCGTGGTGTCCGCCGCGCTGAAGCGCCTTGAGCGGCACGCCTTCCCGCCGGTAAAGCACGCCGACGCCCTTGGGGCCGTAAATCTTATGGCCGGACATGGAAAGAAGGTCGATATAGTTCCAGTCCACGTCGCAGTTGAAGAAATTCACGGCCTGCGTGGCGTCCGTATGAAAATAAACGGCCCCCGGCTTGTCCCCGCGCTCGGCCGGCCGCCGTTTCTCCCATTCCCTTAGCCGTTTCTCGTTTATCTTCCTGATGGCCTTGCCTATCTCCCGGACAGGCATGATGATGCCCACCTCGCTGTTCGCGTACATGACCGAAACGAGGACGGTCTCGTCTTTTATCGCCGCCGCCACGGCTTCCGCGTCCACCGCGCCATTGGCTCCCACCGGCAAAAAAGTAACTCCCACGCCTTCTTTTTCGAGCTCAAGGCAGGGTTCGAGCACGGCCTCATGCTCAACGAGCGTGGTAACGATATGCATTTTTCCTTTTGTCTTTGCGCGCAAAGCCTTGATTATGCCTCTGATGGCCAGGTTATCCGACTCGGTTGCGCCGGAAGTGAATATTATCTCTCCCGGTTTAGAGTTAAGGAAAGCGGCTACCCGCGTTCGCGCTTCGTCCACGCCCGCGAGCGCTTCCTGGCCGAAAGTGTGGATGGAAGAAGCATTGCCGAACTTCTCCGTAAAGTAAGGCCGCATAGCCCGCATGACGGCTTCGTCCACGGGCGTGGTGGCGCTATGATCGAAATATATTTTCATGAAACATGAAACACGAAACATAGAACAGGCCGAATATAATACATATATTCTATTATCCTATGCTTCGCGTTATATTATTTGTTACATGTTACGTGTTTCGTGCTACGTGTTACATATTACACATTCACCACCGCTTTCACCTCCGGCACTTCCTTTTTTATCTCCCCCTCGATTCCCTGCTGGAGGGTAATCTGCGACATGGGACAATGGGCGCACATGCCCACCAGGCGCACCCTGACCGTGCCGGTCTTCTCTTCCCAGCCCGCGAACTCGACGTCCCCGCCGTCCGCCTGCAATGCCGGCCTGACCTTATCTATCGCCGTTTTTATTTTTTCCTCCAAATTAACCTTTTTTTCTTTAGCCATATGATTTATTTCTTAAATCTTAAATACCTTAATTTATTATTTGTGATTATTTTTATATTTCACGATCGCCTCGTGTAGCGCCTCTACTCCGAGCATCGAACAATGAACTTTGACCGCGGGCAAGCCGCCCAGGTCCTCCACGATTTTGTCTTTCGTAATGGCAAGCGCCTCATCGATCGTCTTGCCTTTGACCATATCCGTCAACGCCGAAGAAACCGCGATCGCCGCCGCGCACCCGAGCGTCTCGAACTTGATGTCGCTGATGACGTCCTTGTCGATCTTCAGATAAATTTTCATCACGTCCCCGCACGTGGGATTGCCCACCTGCCCCACCGCGTCGGCGTCAGGCAGAGCCCCCTGGTTATGCGGATTTTTGAAGTGATCAAGGACCTTCTTCGTGTAAATCATAAATTTAAGATTATTAGGAGTTTTGGGATTGTTAGGATTATTAGGAACCGTAAAAATCCCAAAAATCCTAAACATCCCAATAGTCACAACAATCTCAATAAATAAACACTCCCGTCCCGATCGGCGTCCAGTCATAAAGGAATTCCGCCGGACCGACGCCGAGCCGCACACAACCGTGCGAAACCGGCGTGCCCAGGTGGTCTTCGCCTTCTTTGGCGCCGTTCGGCCATTCCGGCAATTCATGAATACCGAAATAGCCATGACTCAAACTCATCCAATAAGGCATCCAAAGCCCATAGCCGGAAGACCAGGCCCTTAGCGCCTTGCCGTCAACCGCGTAATGCCCCTTCGGTGTTTCTCTCCCCGGCCTGCCGGACGAAACCGGAAAAATGCCCATGCGCACGCCCCCCAGAAAATAGCTTAACTCCTGCGCGCCCGTATTGATCTCGATTCTTTTTGCGAGCGCGGCCTTGTCGCCGTTTAAAGGATCGTAGCCGTTGGTTATTTCGTCCCCGTCCGTATATCCGTCCCCGTCCGTGTCCGCATTGGTCAGGTCGGTATGGAAATTAAGCTCCATGCGGTCAGACAGTCCGTCGCCGTCCGTATCGCTGTCTTCGAGTTTGACCGGCTTCGGGTCGAGGGGTGAAAATCCGCTTGAGAGCTCTATCCAGTCGCCATAACCGTCTCCGTCCGTGTCCGCCTTGTGTGGATCGGTATGATAAATATTTATCTCATCCGTATCAGGCACCATGTCGAGGTCGGAGTCGGCCAGAAGATTGGCGGATGTTCTCGCCGGAATTATGAATATGGCCGCAACAATGATAAATACAATGCCTGCTTTATTTCTTAATATTCTGCTCATATTAAATCGCTCAATTTCATCCCCTTGAGTGTCTGATTCACCGCTTCCTGCACCTTAACCAAAACCGCCGTGGCGCCGCAACGGCAATGAGCATCGCAGAATACCTTGCCGTTTTCATTAAGGCAGTAAAACGGCGTCATCGAACCCTCAAGCGCTTTAATAATATCAAAAACTATGATTTTACCCGAGTCCCGGGCCAGCCGGTAACCGCCTCCGGCCCCCTTCTCCGCTTCAACCAGTCCAGCCGCTTTTAACCGGACGAAAAGCCGCTCAAGGTAGCCGCGGGATATTTTCTCTTCCCGCGCGATAGCCGTTAAAGACAGCGGCTCTTTATCTTTTTTCCCGGCCAGCCGGATCATAGCCCTAAGTCCGTAGGTTGTCCTGGTAGAAAACTTCATATTAACTCATACCAAATCGGTATGTATTATTACTATATCACATATAAAAAATACGTCAAG
>CAYVIA010000025.1:1930-15046 GCA_964451485.1 uncultured Gammaproteobacteria bacterium | reverse complement strand
CGTTCAGCGTTCTGAATACCAAGAAAATTTGATTTTATATATATTTTATAGAGGGGATCCGCCAGCTGGCGGAAAGGTGTTTTCTCCGCTCCGCTACGAAGACAACTATGATAAATATTAAGCACAATCAAGCTGGCGAAATCAAATTACCTTTGCCAGAAAATAAACCGAAAATAATAAAACAAATATTAAGAGCTACAATAATTACGTTTGGGGGATTGCTGGCAATAGTTTTAGTTTTGGGGGTTGCAATTCCGCAAGCTCTTAGCCTTATATGGGGCCAAGATATTTTGCCCCCCGAAGACCACGAATTATTGTTATCTAAAGTTAATGTCCCCGAAGACGAGAACGGCTACTTCGATCTAATAAAATTAAGCGATATTTTCAGCGAAGAGCCAAAAAAAGCACAAATCAAAATCGATATTCCGGATGGCATCAATGACCTTAAATATCTGGAAAGTTACGATTGGGACAATGCAAAAATAGAAGAATTGCTCGAAAGAAATAAAGAAGCGCTATTGATTTATGAAACTGCTGCGGGAAAACCACAGTTCCAATATAATTTAAGCGCAGACCCATCTGAAATCGTTTATGCAGAGCCGGTCGTGGCCCTCACTCCTTGGCGGCAAATTTCCAGAGTCAGTTCGATTAAGGCTATTTATTTATTGAAGCGGGGAAAGGAAAATGAGGCTTTCGACGAGGCTCTAAAGTCGGTTATTATCGGTGATAACATAGAAAAATCAAGCAACATACTTTTAATTACTTATCTTGTCGGCATGTCCATGAAAAAAACCGGGCTGGAAACGATGCGGTTATTGGCAAGCCGTGCGAAATCAACCGAAGTATTAAATTATTATCAAAATGAATTAAAAAAATATCCTGAGATAAATAATGGGGATCCATTCCGTCACGAATATATTCATTATAAAATCGCTTTGACCTATCTTGGCAATTCGGAGAATACGTTTGAAAATATGGTATTAAAAAATAGTTTTTACTATAAGCCGAATGAAACTCTTAAAATAGCCGCTGATTTTTATCAGGCTCTTATCGACCAACACAATCAACCCTGTTCAAACAAAACGCAGGTAACCGCAGAAAAACCGATCATGTCCTGGAAACTTTATTTTACCGAAAACGCAGTAGGAAAATTGTTGTCATCTTTGGCCGCAACTGCCTTAAATAATGTCCGATATAAAAAATGTGAAAACGAAGCATCAATTAATGCGACAAGGACCATTATGGCTATCAGAAGATATTATTTGACCACAGGAGATTATCCTAAAAATTTGGATGATCTAAGCTCTGATTATATAACTGAATTACCAAATGATCCCTTCAATGACAAACCTTTTATTATGGATACCAACAATAAAACTTTGATATCTGCCGGCGCAAATAATGGCAAGCCTGTTTATAGCTATAGTACCAGCAATTAAAAAGGTGTTTTGGGCTTCGGGAACTCACCCCGTTAAACCTTCTTTTATTTAACAGGGTGAACCCCCTAAGCCCCCTCTTCCCGAAGCCCAAACCCGCCTTCGCCAGGGCTACGGCAGGGCAATGACGAAAAAATCAAATTTTCTTTGCGCGGTTGCGCACAACACCGGATAAAAAATTTACTCCGCGGATTTGCTTTGACTGGCCCCGGCCGGAAATCATTATTTAAATCCATATTTAAATCATGATTTCTTTAATTCGCTATCGCTATGCGTCCAACAGCTAATTTTAAAAAAGACAACACGCCTATATGTGGTTTAAAAAGAACGTAAACAAACCGAAGATATCCGAGCTGCTTACGCACGAAACGAAGAAACACTCCCTGATAAAATTTATCGGACTGGTGGTAATTGTCATGTGTTACTTTACTTATATGTCGGTCAAGCTGGGAACCGAAGGGGGCATTCTTGTTACCTGTTTGACGTGGTCATTTTTTGTTTTTTGCACCCCCATTGCGGACGCCGGCTTTCTTCTGGCTTTTCCCGTGCGGGTGTTGACCGGCATCAGGATGATATATACGCAGATTTTTTCGTTTTTTCTCGCCCTCGGCCTTAATCTTTATATTTTTTTCCACACCCCGGAAACTTATAACACCACGGTTATTTTAAAACTGTTTTATCAGATTTTATCCCAGCCATTTCCTTTCTGGGGAATTATGATTTTGTCGCTGGTCGGAACCCTGCTTTCTATTTACTTCGGAGACGAGCTGGTAGATGTTTCCTCTCATAAACAGCGCGAAAAATACCACCGGCACATCAATAAACACCAGGTTATCGCCCTTGTTTTCTTGATCGGCGCTACGATTATTCTATACAATTCCCTGCTGAAAAAGCTGGGAGTAGATATCCCCCTGTAACCGGATTGGCGGTACGGGGCCGCGCGTGTTTTTTGTGGAACGCGCCGGCAGATAAGTCGTCGGATATTTTCAGGCCGACGGTTTTTTTATGATTAATTTATGGAAATTTTATGTTTTGTTTATGAAGATTTCATCAGCCCGGTGATATAATTAGGGGTAATATATCGGGTGTTGCCGGTCAGCCGCCCCCCCTTTTTGGAACATTCGTGCGGCAGAGGTATTTTTATCGCTCTCTTTGTCTTTGTTTATAACGCCAGGCCTTTTCGCCCCTCCCGCGGGGAGGGGATTTATAAAAATATGTCTTCAAAAATATTGTCAGCGGCCGTTATCGGCCTTGACGCGGAAATAGTCGAGGTGGAGGCGGACACGGGCGGAGGCGAGCATGGGATATTCGCTATGGTCGGTTTGCCGGACGCGGCCGTTTCCGAGTCGAGAGAAAGGGTGCGCAGCGCCGTGAAAAATTCCGGGTTTAAATTTCCCGGGGTGAAAGTGACCGTGAACCTGGCCCCGGCCGACCTGAGAAAGCACGGACCCAGCTATGATTTACCCGTGGCGGCAAGCGTTTTGGCGGTGACGCGCAAAATTGTCATTAACGAGCCGGTTGATAAAGCCATTTTCGTCGGTGAACTGGCTCTCAACGGCCGCTTAAGGCCGGTTAACGGCATCCTGCCGATTGCCTTGGCCGCCAAAGAAAAAGGCATTAAAACCGTATTCGTGCCCGAAGCGAACGCCAGAGAGGCGAAGTTGGTGGACGAACTCGAGGTGATTCCGGTCAGGGACTTAAAACAGCTGACGAGACATTTGAGCGGCGCGGAAAAAATTACCGCCGCCGAGTCATCCTCTTTCGACTTCGCCAACGCGAAAATAATGTTCGACATGAACCATATTAAGGGGCAGGAACACGTAAAGCGAGCCATGGAGATCGCCGCGGCCGGCGCGCACAATATGATCATGGGCGGGCCGCCCGGTTCGGGCAAAACCCTGATCGCGCGCACCATGCCGTCCATTCTGCCCGATCTGACGCTGTATGAAGCGCTTGAGATCACTAAAATCTACAGCGTGGCCGGGAAGTTGGCGGCCAATACCGCCCTGATTACGAGCCGCCCCTTTCGTTCACCGCACCACACCGCCTCCGGGGTGGCGTTGGTCGGCGGCGGGACCTGGCCCAGGCCCGGAGAAATATCGCTGGCCCATCGCGGGGTCCTGTTTCTCGACGAATTCGCCGAATTTCCCCGCCAGGTGCTCGAAAACCTGCGCCAGCCGCTCGAAGACGGGATTATCCACGTCAGCCGGGCCGCGGGCAACATGACCTTTCCGGCCAAATTCATCCTTGTCTCCGCCATGAACCCCTGCCCTTGCGGTTATTACGGCGATCAGGAAAAGAACTGCACCTGCTCGGCGTCCCAGATACTCAATTACAAAAAGAAAATATCCGGCCCCATTCTCGACCGTATCGACATTCATGTGGAAGTACCGAGGGTTAAATTCGACAAATTGGCCGGGGAGGCTGGCGGCGAGGACTCGCACATCATCAAAACAAGAGTACAACAGGCGAGAAAAGTACAGCGGCGAAGGTTCAAAAATACCCCCTTTATTACCAACGCGGAGATGACGTCCGAGGCGGTCAGGAATTTTTGTCCCGTGGACAGTGTTTCCGGGCACCTTTTGAAAAATGCGGTCGAACAGATGTATTTGTCGGCTCGCGCTTATTTCCGCATCCTGAAACTGGCGCGCACTATCGCCGACCTGGCCAAAGAAGAAAAGATTGCGCCGGCGCATATTGCCGAGGCCCTGCAATATCGGCCAAGGGTGGAGCAGTAATGGGTGTTTTTATACGTACATTAAAAATTTATCCAAAGAAAGGCAATAAATTATCATTCATTCATACACACCCGACAGTTTCTATTCTTTTGTGTTTTGTGTTATAATTTGGTATAGAAGACCGAAAATGGTATAGTAAAGATATGGTAATTCTATGAAAAATAAACCAAACCACAAAATTATTTCTTTGTCACTTTTACTCGTTGTTTTATTGACCTCCGGCTTCGGGTTAAAGCAGTGCCAGCACGAAGTTCAAAGTATCGCGCCCCAGATAACGTTGAATTATTGGGGGGTTTGGGATAACAGCGACGCTTTTAGCGGCGTTATTGCCGCTTACCGGGCCCAGCATCCGAATATTAAAATAAATTACCGGAAACTGACCTATAATGAATATGAAAACGCCCTTCTTGAGGCCTTTGCCACTGATCGCGGGCCCGACGTTTTTTCTATTCACAATACCTGGACCAGAAAATATCAAGGGAAGGGTCTGATTAAACCGTTGCCGCCGAGAATTACTATATCGGTCCCCTCGATTCAGGGGAAATTAAAAAAAGAGATTGTTTGGCAGAAACAGACGAAGGCGCCCAGCGTTTCTCCAACTAAAATTAAGGATGATTTTGTTGATGTTGTGTATGGCGACGTGGTGATAAAAACCAAAAACGACAAGACCGGCGTTATGGAAAACAAGATATACGGCCTGCCCCTGTCTGTTGACACCCTGGCTATGTACTATAACAAGGATTTGTTCAACAACGCCGGCATTACCACCCCCCCGGCCTACTGGAATACGGAATTTCAACAAAATGTGAAAAAGTTAACGAAACAGAACAGCCAGGGACAAATAATTCAGTCCGCCGTTGCTTTGGGTGGCAGCGATAATGTCGAGCGGTCAACCGACATCCTGTCCGCTTTAATGATGCAAAACGGGACGGAAATGATGGCCGGCAATCAAGTCAGGTTTAATGTCAAGCCGGACGGTTATCCGGGCAAGGTCAACCCCGGCGAAGACGCTCTGCGTTTCTATACGGACTTCGCCAATCCGGCCAAAGAGGTTTATTGTTGGAACGACTCTTTGGACAACTCCCTCGATTTATTTATTCAAGGCAAACTGGCCATAATGTTCGGTTATGCGTATATGCTGCCCCAAATTCGCGCCGAAGCGCCAAAGATGAATTTTTCCATCAGCCCCCTGCCCCAAATAGAGGATAATACCAACGTCAACTTCGCTAATTACTGGGTGGAAGCAGTGGCCTCGAAAACCAAATATCCCAACGAGGCCTGGGACTTCCTGCAATTCATTTCTTCCGCCAATAATGTAGGGCTATATCTGGATAAAGCGAAAAAACCGACCGCCTTGCGCTCCCTGATCGACAAACAAAAAGAAGATCCCGACATCGGCATCTTCGTCGACCAGGCCCTGACCGCCAAGAGTTGGTATAAGGGGGCGGACGCGGGCGCGGCGGAAAAAATCATGAGGGATATGATTAAACAGGCGGTCAGCGGACGCACTGATTTGGGCAATATTATTAATTTAGGGGCGCAGAAAGTCCAGCAAACCATTAAAGGAGATTGATATATGGAAATGAAAATATTTAAATTTTTCCTTGGGGTGGTGTTGGCGTCGACGGTTTTTTTCAGCGTGAGCCCGGCGGTGTCGGCCGAAAGCACGATTCTGCCGGGAACCTCCGGCACCGGCTATAATTGCGGTCAGTGCGGCGGCGATGCGGGATGTAAACAGTATTGCGGCGATTACGACCTGAACGATTTTACGGCGATACTGATTGCCGTAGCCGGTTGGATATTGCGTATTTCCGGCTCGCTGGCCTTGCTCGCTTTCGTTTTTGGCGGTGTGATGTTTTTGGTTTCGGCCGGCTCGAGCGAGAAAGTAAACAAAGCTAAAAGTATTATTACGAGCGCCATTATCGGTTTGGTGATAGTTTTTGTGAGCTACATGATTATCGGGTTCGTTTTCAGGGCCACGGGCGTCGATCCGTCCGGGACCGATTGGGCAAGAGTAAACTGGTGGCGGGGATAAGGCGATAATTATATGATTGGATTCAAGAAAAACAGAATACTGTTCGGGAACGATGGGCTGGGCGAGCGGTTTCGCCGGGCCAGGGTTAACGCGGACATAAAAATCGAAGACGCGGCTATCGCCATTAATATCAACCCGGAATATTTGCGCGCCCTTGAGGAGGGGCAGTGGCAAAGATTGCCGGCGGGAATTTATCGGAAGAATATTATTATGTCTTATGGCCGCTTTTTAGGACTAGAAGAAAACGATGTTGTAAGCCGGTTTATGCGGGAGAACGAAAAAGAAGAAAAAGAGAAGCGCGATATTTTTAGCCGGAAGATTCCCCACGCTTCTTATTTTTTCCCCACCCCGAAAATTATCAGAAGCGCTATTTTAATAGCGGTGGTGTTGGTGTGCGTGGGTTACCTGGGAAGCTGTTTTAAGGAAATAGTGTCACCGCCGAAACTTATTGTTTTCGCCCCGGAGAGCGATTTTATCACCAATCAGGCGAACATCGAAATTAAGGGGGTAACGGAGCCGGAAGCGGAGGTGGTTATAAACGGAGAATCGGTGCTCACCGACGCGGCCGGCAACTTCATCAAGACGATCAATCTAAAAATAGGCCTGAATACCATCCTGGTGTCGGCACAAAAGAGATACAGCCAAAAAAACAGCATAACGAAACAGATTCTGGTTAAGGGCGGGGGATAGGCGGGTTGATACGGCAAATTAAACGGCCCACGGCCGAAAAATGACGAAGGGGGTAGGTATACCTCTTATTATTTTTACGATTAAGTAATAATTTATTAATTAAAATTATAACAGCATAACCGCTTTATAATCGGAAAAAATATGGTAAACAACGATAAAAGTAAAAACAAAGACAAGGGGGAGGGGAATGAGAAATTTCAAGCGGCCGAGGCCGCCATGGAGCAGATTAAGGCGAAATTCGGCGACGGCGCGATCATGAAATTCGGCGAAGCGAGAAAATCCGATGTCGACGCCGTACCGACCGGATGCCTGTCGCTCGACATCGCCCTCGGTATCGGCGGGGTGCCGCGGGGCAGGATTATCGAAGTTTTCGGTCCGGAGGCGTCCGGTAAGACGACCCTGGCGCAACATATCGTGTCTGAGGTGCAAAAGATGGGCGGGATTGCCGCGTTTGTCGATGCCGAACACGCGCTCGACCCGGATTATGCCGGGCGCATCGGGATTAACGTCAAGGATATGCTGATTTCCCAGCCGGATACGGGCGAACAGGCCCTGGAGATCGTGGAGACTCTGGTCCGCTCCAATGCGGTGGATGTGATTGTGGTGGATAGCGTGGCCGCGCTGGTGCCGCAAAAGGAGATCGAGGGCGACATGGGAGACCAGCACATGGGCCTGCAGGCGCGGCTGATGAGCCAGGCCCTGCGAAAGCTGACCGGCGTGGTTTCCAAGAGCAAAACGATCGTGATTTTTATCAACCAGATCCGCCTTAAGATCGGCGTTTTCTTCGGCAACCCGGAAACGACAACCGGCGGTACGGCCCTGAAATTCTATTCTTCGGTGCGGATCGAGGTGAGGCGCGCCGCCCAGATAAAACAAGGCGACCGGATCATCGGCAACCGGGTGAAAGCGAAGGTAGTGAAAAACAAGGTGGCCGCGCCCTTTAAGACCTGTGAGTTCGATATTATGTATAACGAGGGGATCTCCATCGCCGGGGACCTTTTGGATATCGGCGTGGTTTACGGCGTGGTCGGCAAATCGGGTAATTCTTACAGCTTCGGGGATATAAAACTCGGTGTCGGGCGCGAGAATGCCAAAAGGTTCCTGCGAGCCGATAAAAAATTAATGAAAGAAATCAGAAAAAGGATTATGTCCGAGGTGAAGGCGCGGGAGCTTGAGGAACAGTCGTAAAAATCAGGGATATTAATAAATGCCCTTTATCCTCGGCTTGGATGGAGGGTATTTTATTATTGACATTTATGGTGGATTTGCTATAATCTTGTTAGTCCTCTTCGGGCTTTTATTTTTTAGAGACGGCCCCTTCGTCTAATGGTTAGGACACCAGGTTTTCATCCTGAAAACAGGGGTTCGATTCCCCTAGGGGCTACGTTATTTTGTTTGCGCTTCATTTTTATTTTTGTGCGGGACAGGCCGCAAAATCAGGAATCGATTTTTTGTAGTGGTACGGATAATCCGTCTTTTTGTGGTCGGATTATTGGGGTTTTTATTGTTTGATATTTTAAACAGCCTTAATGATTATATTAGCCATCGAAACAAGTTGTGATGAAACGGCCGCGGCGGTCGTAGACGGCGGCCGCGGAAAAATAGACGTGCTCTCTAACGTCGTTTCCTCACAGATAGAAATACATAAAAAGTACGGCGGCGTAGTGCCGGAAGTGGCCGCACGCGAGCATGTCCTCAATATTGTTCCGGTGGTGAATGAGGCGCTGACAAGGGCCGGTATCGGACGGAATGGTGCCAAAAAAAAATTAGATGCTCTGGCCGTTACGGCCGGGCCCGGCCTGATTACTTCTTTGGTCGTGGGCGTGGAAACGGCCAAGTCGCTGGCTTACGCGTGGAAGTTGCCGGTTACAGCCGTTAATCATATCGAAGGCCACATTTACGCGAATTTTATCGACCATAAACCGAAATTTCCCGCGCTCATCCTGACCGTTTCCGGCGGGCACACCATGCTCGTGCTGATGCGCGGACACGGAAAGCATGAGATAATCGGGGAGACGCGCGACGATGCGGCCGGCGAGGCCTTCGATAAAGCGGCCCAGTTATTAGGATTGGGTTATCCCGGCGGCCCGGCCATTGCCGCGGCGGCGTCACGAAACATGGAACACGAAACATGGAACACGAAACATGGAACACGAAACAGAATAATACCCAAAATAGTCCTCCCTCGCCCCATGATAACGGATAAAAGCTTCAGTTTTTCTTTTTCCGGGCTGAAGACCGCCTTACTATACGCCCTGAAAAAAGATAAGGGGTGGAAAAGGCGCGTTCCGGAGTATGCAACTGAATTCCAGCAGGCGGTGATTGACGTGCTGGTCCACAAAACCATTAAAGCCGCGCAAAAATTCGGCGTCGGCACAGTGATGCTCTCCGGCGGCGTGGCCGCTAATCGCGAACTAAGAAGGCAGTTGGAGGAAGCGGTGAAAAAACAGATGCCCGGCGCGCGATTCTTTGTTCCAGATCTTAAATATACGACCGATAACGCGGCCATGATCGCCGCGGCCGGGTATTTTCACGCCCTAAGAAAAGATTTTACGCCCTGGCAGGAGCTTAAAGCCGACTGCAATTTGGAATTATAAAATTTGCGGACACCAACCAAAAAACATTCGAGTTCTGTTCCCGGATGTTTTGTGTTTGTGGATAACTATAGGTTATTATTAAAAGTAGTTATGATTATTATGACATAATATTTTATTTATTTTAACTAAAATTAAACAATATTTAATTAAAATATAATTTTTGCAGAAAAAAAGTTGACAGACTGTGTCTTGTCGGCTATACTTGAAGTATATTTAACTCTTATGCTTAGATAATTATGATTAAGGGCATAATCTTCGATTTAGATCTCTGTGTTTTTAACACCCACAGCATAAGGAAAACCATTGCCGAGCCGATTTCGGCGGCCATCAGAAAAGACAATGACGGCAGTTCTTTGGATGGTGTGACTGTCGACAAGGTGGAGCGGGAATTATGGTTAATGGGACTGGAAGATGTTATTCGAATAAATAATATTCCAAAAAATATCGCGGATAAAATGCGTGCCGCCTATATGACGCTGGAAGCGCCGGACGGTTCCCGGAATTATGACGACGTCGGTTGTATAAAAAGGCTGGACCTGGTAAAAATTCTCGTAACTTCCGGCTACAGAAATTTCCAGTTGAGCAAAATCAGGAAAACCGGCATCGAATCGTGTTTCGACGAAATCATCGTCGATGCGATCGACGATCCGGCCGCCATTAAGGGCAAGCAAAAGATTTTTGCCGAAATCGCGGATAAGTATGGTTGGAGGAATAACGAAGTGTTGGTGGTCGGCGACAGCCCGACATCCGAACTGGCGGCCGGCAAGGCCCTGGATATGATCACGGCGCAGATTCTAAGGCCGGGAGTAATCAAAGCGGACGGCTTCGATTATTATATCGAAAATTTGGCCGAATTAGACGGCATTATAAAAAATTACGCCCCTAACCGAATAAATTAAATTATGACTAAAACAGAACTTTATTTTCATCTCATTCTTATGATTATCTAATAAATTTATATGGATATAGCTGTTTTGAAAAAATTAGGCCTGTCGGACAAAGAAATAAAAGTGTATTTGAAATTACTGGAACATGGCGCCCTGTCCGTGCGCGGCCTGTCGCAACTTTCCGAGATGAACCGAGGCACGACCTACGATATCCTGAAGAAGCTGCAGGAGGCCGGCTTGGTCAGCTATTACCATCAGGCCAAGAAACAGAAATTCACGGCAGAGGATGCGGGCAGATTGCTTCGGCTGGCGCAGGCGCGCGAGCAGGAACTTAAGGAAACAAAAGACGGTTTGGCGCGGCTGATCCCGGAATTGAAATCGCTCCAAGATAAGGGCGGAGGTCCGACCGCAAGGTTTTATGAAGGCAAGACCGGCGTCCGCTTTATCCTCGAAGACCTGCTCGCGACCGTGGGCAAAGAGAGAGAGTACTGTGTTTATTCGGCCACGCACGCGAGCGAGGATATCAACGCCGCCTATCCGGATTTCACGCCCGCCAGGATCAAGAAAAAGATCGGAGTTAAGGCGATCTCTCTGGCTCCGGGCGGCGCGACGCACGGGCTTGACGAAAGGCGCTGGCTGGGCACGAACGACAAATCGGCTACCTATATTCTGATTTACGCCGGCAAGTGCGCCTTTATCTCCCGGGGGGCGGGCGGCGCGCCCGTGGGCGTGATTATCGAAAATGAAATGATATATGAGACGCAAAAAATTATTTTTCTTCGACTCTGGGGGCTGTTAGGTGCTAAAAATAATGCGAAAATTGATTAGGGTTTTATATATTTCCTGCTCTTTCAAAACCAACAAAATAAAAAATTAAGGAGGAAAAATTATGTGTGGAATCGTGAGCTACATCGGTCAAAAACAAGCGGTGCCCATCCTTTTGGAGGGCTTAAAGCAGCTTGAGTATCGTGGTTACGACTCGGCCGGTTTGGCCGTGGCCCTGGGCGGGCGCAGCAAGAAAAAGATAGAACACCACAGGGCCGTGGGCAAAATTATCGAACTGGAGAACAAAATTAACGGGCGTAAACGCAAAATCAACAGTTGCGCCGGCATCGCGCATACGCGCTGGGCCACGCACGGGGAGCCGAGCGAAATTAACGCCCACCCCCATTGCGACGAAAAGGGCAACGTTTTTGTGGTCCACAACGGCATCATCGAGAATTACGGACGATTGAAAAAAAAGCTGGAAAATGATTTTGGCGCGCGATTCGCCTCCGAAACCGACACGGAGGTTCTGGCCCACTTGATCGCGCTTAATTTTAAGGGCGATTTACTCGCGGCTGTCAGCCAAACCATGAATCAGGTGGAAGGAACGCTCGGCTTGGCGGTCGTCCATAAATCCGCTCCCGGCGAGATCGTGGTGGCGAGGCGCGGCAGCCCCCTGGTTGTCGGTATCGCCGATGATGGTTATTTTGCCGCCTCCGACGTAAACGCTTTTATTTTGCACACCCAAAGCGTGGTTCATCTGAACGACAACGAATTGGCGCGCCTGACCGCGTCCGAACACACAATTGTTACGGTTCACGCCGAGGAGGTTACCCGGAAAGCGGAAACGGTCGATTACGCGCCCGCGGACACGGAGAAGAACGGCTTCCCGCATTTTATGCTCAAAGAGATCTTCGAACAGCCGGAGACGGTAAGAAACGCTATGCGGGGACGACTGGAGCAGGGCGAGGGTGTGCCCAGGCTGGGCGGAGTGGACCCGGTATGGGAAAAGCTGCGGGATTGCCGCCGCCTGCTGGTTACGGCCTGCGGTACGTCCTATTACGCCGGTTTAGCGGCCAAGTATATCTTCGAGAAATTGACTAATATCAAGATCGACGTGGAGCTATCTTCTGAACTGCGTTACCGCAAGCTTAATTTCGGGCCCAACACTTTCGTGCTGGCCCTGAGTCAGTCGGGTGAAACGGCCGATGTCCTGGCCGCCATCAAAGAAGCGAAGAGGAAGGGAGCTAATCTGCTCGGCATCGTCAATGTGGTGGGCAGCTCGATTGCCAGAGAAACGGAAGCGGGGATTTATAATCATGCCGGGCCGGAGATCGGCGTGGCCTCCACGAAGAATTTTACCTCTCAGCTCGTGGCCATGACCCTGCTCGCCCTGCTCTTGGGCCGGCACCATGATTTGTCGCTGACGGAAGGAGTAGAGGCCATCAGGGGCTTACAGGCGCTGCCGGAACAGATCAGACAGGTCTTGTCGCAGGCTAACCACATTCAGGCGATCGCGCAAAAGTATTGCCATTGCGGCAGCTGGCTGTTTTTGGGAAGAAAATTCAACTATCCCATCGCCCTGGAGGGAGCGCTCAAACTGAAAGAAATATCATATATCCACGCGGAAGGATATGCCGCGGGCGAGATGAAGCATGGGCCGATTGCCCTGGTCGTCCCGGAGATGCCGACCGTGGCCATCGCCCTTAAGGACGATATGTACGAGAAGATGATCAGTAATATTCACGAGATCAAGAGCCGCAAGGGTCCGGTCATCGCCATCGCCAGCGAAGGCGACGGGAAGATCGGCGATTTGGTCGATGAAGTAATTTATATTCCCCAGACACTCGACTTTCTCGCGCCCACCCTGTCCGTTGTGGCTTGCCAGCTTCTCGCTTATTATTGCGCCGATTTTTTGGGGCGCGATATCGACAAGCCGCGGAACCTGGCCAAAAGCGTAACGGTGGA
>CAYVIA010000025.1:0-1830 GCA_964451485.1 uncultured Gammaproteobacteria bacterium | reverse complement strand
AGGAGGAAAAAGTGACGCAGGAAGAGGCGAATAAATTAATCAAAGACGCCTTAATTCAAAAGAAGGGCAAAAGTAAGTTTTACTTCAGTGATTTAGTAAAAATTCTGGGGATAAAACCTCGCGCGGCGAAGAAATTCGTCAATCAAATGATCCAGGACGGCATCCTCGAGTATTGGTCGAGCGGCAGCACGACCATGTACGGCCTTAAGGGGGCTGGCAAACAGGCCCAGGCCGAAAACGAGGCGTAAAGACGAGAGGGAAATTAAAAAATGACAAAAAATAACTGCCCCGGGGTTTGGGCAGTTTTTATTTTTTACGTCATCAATCAAAAAAGCGGGGTCAATAGACCCCGCTTTTAATAATTAGGGGAAACTATTTTTTCTTCCCTTTCTTCCGCTTCATGCTTTTTTCCTCATCCAGTACGGCCAGGGTGGTTTTCACTACTGTATCCGGGATCAGGGAAATAGAATCGATGCCGCATCCCACGAGAAAACGGGCAAAATCGGGGAAATCGCTCGGCGCCTGGCCGCAGATACCGACCTTGGTCTTCGTTTCTTTACCCGTTTTAATCAAGTACCTGATCAGGATTTTTACGGCTTCGTTCTTCTCATTCGACACTCCGGCCACCTCGAGCGTGCCGGCGGCATCGCGGTCGATACCGAGCGTCAGTTGGGTTAGGTCGTTCGAGCCGATGGAAAAACCGTCGAATTCTTCCGCGAATCGTTCGGCTAAAATGATATTGGAAGGGATTTCGGCCATAACGTAGATTTCCAGGCCGTTCTTTCCCCGCTTGAGCCCGTGTTCGGCCATGATCTTTTTCACCATTCTCCCCTCTTCCACCGTGCGGCAGAACGGGATCATAACCTTGAGGTTGGTGAGCCCCATCTCGTCGCGGACTTTCCTGAATGCCCGGCATTCAAGCGCGAACGCTGGCAGGAACTTAGGCGCGTAATAACGGCTCGCTCCGCGCCAGCCGATCATTGGATTCGATTCTATCGGCTCGTACTCCGCGCCGCCGATGAGGTTGGCGTATTCGTTGGTTTTGAAATCGGAGAGGCGGACGATCACGTCTTTGGGATAAAAAGCGGCGGCGATCATGGCTACGCCCTCAGCCAGCTTGTCGATAAAGAATTGTTTTTTGTCTTTGTAGCCGATTGTCAGTTTGTCGATCTGTTTTTTCACGGCTCTATCTTTAATCTTGCCGTAATTGAGCAGGGCCAGGGGGTGGATTTTAATGAAATTATTGATGATGAATTCGAGCCGTGCCAGTCCCACGCCGTCGTTCGGGACCATAGAGTCGAGAAAGGCCTGATCAGGCTCGCCCACATTCATCATAATTTTAGTTTTCGGCCGTTTTAGCTTCTGGACATTAACCCTGTTTATTTTAAATGGAAGATTTCCCCGATAAACAAACCCCTCGTCGCCTTCGGCGCAGCTAACCGTTACTTTCGCGCCGGTTTTGATTTTCTGGCTGCCGGTGTTAGTGCCGACCACGCAAGGAATGCCCATCTCGCGGGAAATAATGGCCGCGTGACAGGTGCGTCCGCCTTTGTCGGTAACGATGGCGGAAGCGATTTTCATGATCGGCTCCCAGTCCGGATCGGTCATATCGGTAACGAGCGTCTGGCCGGCCTTGAATTTAGCGATATCTTTGATGCTCATGATGCGGTTGGCCGCGCCGGCGCCGATTTTATTGCCGACGCTCTGGCCGCTCACTATCACCCGCCCCTTTTTTTCGAGCCGGTACGATTCGAGAATATTTACGTCGCGGATGCTCTGCACCGTTTCCGGCCGGGCCTGGATGATATAGAGCTTTTTGTCCCGGCCGTC
>CAYVIA010000024.1:0-15125 GCA_964451485.1 uncultured Gammaproteobacteria bacterium | reverse complement strand
ATGGCGGAAAAATACGCTATCACCAAAGACATCCCCGCTTTCGTTTTTCTCGACAAAAACGAAGAGGAAATTCTGCGCCTCAAGGGCGAGGTGGACAAGGATAAACTCGTGGCTGCCATTAACGAACACCGGGACAAATAATAATCGGCTGTCGGGAGCGAACACGAAAGCCGGGGTCGGGGGGATTGACAAATCCCCGATTTTGCGTTAAAGTGATAATAAGTTTCTCGAATAATAAAATATCGCAAACAACAAAAAATATGGCATCAGAAAGAGAAAAAATACAACTTAGAAGAATCCAGGAATACCAGGCAAATGAGGGCACGTTCCATCCCCTTACCCGTTCGACGGCAGACATGCAAATAGGATATAGCCCCGAGCTGGGCAGAGGCAGGGTAAAAACAACTGACCAAAGTGAAAAGTCCTGGATTTATTTCGATGTCCCTAAAAGCAAAAAAGGAGAAGACACTTATAGATACGTTGAAGGCAAGGCACGAGAAATCATATGGAAAGAATCGAAAAAGAAAAACGGCTCTCTTCCCCCGTCTTCTCCTCCCAACTATTCATTTAAATGGCCCTCCCTCCCGCATTAGTCGAATACCCTCAACCCAAACCATCTACGATAAAACGCCGCTTGTATGCGGCGTTTATTTTTGGTGCGTTTTGCTTATTTATCCCTCTTTGCGGAAAAAGTGCGAAACGAAAAGATCTTTGGCGAAATCAGAACCCTTGGCGTAATCGTCGAAGGTGGACTCCTCCATGAGCCGCAATCCATTCTCCGCGGCTATGGCCACGATCTCGTCCGGATCCGGCTGGGAAAACCACTTGATCCGCCCCGTGGAAGACAATATCAGTTTGTCGTATTTCCCGTCGACGCGGCCGTTGGTGTAACTCACATAAAAAATACCCCCTGGCTTGAGAAGCCGGGCCATGGTCGACATGACGGAATGGAGATATGGGCGGGGCGTATGGGTAAAAAGCGCTGTGCAGGACCAGACGCCGTCGAACCGCAAAGGGCGATTCGCCCGGTCGCGCAGAAGGTAGGCCAGATTATCGTGCATATCCATGACCGCGAACCGGGGGTACCCGTCCATGTCGGCTATGCCATATTCCCGCTCCAGCGCAGCCAAGCGCGTTTTAGCGGCCTCAATCATGGCTCCGGCCCCGTCGATGCCTACCACCCGGAAGGTATGAGGGGGTGCGGGAAATTTATCGAGCGTAGTCTTGCCGTCTTTCTCTTTCGCCCGCCCCATAAGCCCCTCGCGGAACCTTCGACTGGAAATGGACATATAGAAAGTGTCTCGGCCGGGACCACAGCCGACGTCGAGTACGAGCGACCCGGACGCGAGCATTCTCATATATCTGGCCATATCATCAATGATATATTTGGTGTGCGGGTTGTTTCCATACTCTTCGACGGTTTCGTCGTATACTCCGGCCACGCTTTCACAAAGCTCAAAACCGTTGAGATGGCAGAGCGCTTCCGCGCAAATCGCATCCAGCGCCGCCTGTTTAGCGGCCCTATCGGCGTCGGACGCCAACGCCCGCCATCGCGGATGAGCAAAAATCACTTCCTCCAGCTTGGTAAACCTTTTTCCTTCCACCATTATCCTCCTTTTCGAATCGTGGTTAAGTTGCCAATGTACGAAATCCGGCGCCTGTCTCACAGATAGTTTACCCTACCGGAAGAAAATTGTCAATTATCATGAACTTGACCTGAATTTTCGGCATGGACCGCCCCTTGCCAAAAATCAGGTAATGTTCTATGATAAAAATAATAATAAAACACGTAACACGAAACATAAAGCACGAAGCGCGGAGCGTATAAATACGTCGTCAAAGTCCTCTGTTTCATGTTTCGTGCTCCATAGTTACATGATATGAGAAGAACCTGGAGAAAAGCTAAACCTAAGCCGGAAAAACGTTTCCGGGTCAACGAGCAAATCCGCATCCCGGAGGTCTTTTTAATAGACGAAAATGGAGAAAAAATCGGCGTAATGCCCACCGCCAAAGCGCTTGCCATGGCTCGTGAGGCAGGCCTTGACCTGGTTGAAGTCAACCCCAAAGAAAGGGTGTCTATCGTCAAAATCATGGACTACGGGCAATTCAAATATGAAAAAGAAAAAAAGGCGCATAAACAGAAACTCCAGCAAAAAAAGGTGGACACGAAAGGCATCCGGCTTTCCGTCCGCATCAGCGCCCATGATTTCGGCGTCAGAGTGGAACAAGCCGCCAAATTCCTGAAAAGAGGAGATAAACTGAAAATCGACCTCCTGCTCAAGGGCCGGGAAAGGCAGCATCCGGAAAAAGCCAAAGAGACGATCGATAATTTCCTGGCCACCCTGGAGGAAGACACCGAACTTAACCTTGCCCGGGAGCAGGACTTGACAAAACAGGGCGGAAGGTATACAATAACCCTGGTAAATAAAAAAGGCTGAACAGAGACGATTAACATAGCGCCAGGCGCTAGATAGCCTGTTTTTTATTAACTTTAAATCAATGTCTATATATGCCTAAAATTAAAACCCATAAGGCGACCGCCAAGCGGTTTAAAATAACCAAAACCGGAAAAATCAGGCAGAGAAAGGCGGGCCAGGACCATTTTAACGCCCGCGAATCGGGGAATATAAAGCGCAATAAACGGCGGGACATAAATACCGACAAAAGCCTGAAAAAAACCGTTAAAACCTTAATGCAAAAATAATTTTTTTCATTCCATAAACTTGTAAATATGCCGAGAGTAAAACGGGGCACGACCCATGTTAAAAAAAGAAGGAAGCTTCTGGCCAAGACCAAAGGCTATAGATGGGGCCGGAAGAATAAAATCAAACAGGCCAAAGAAGCGGTGGTTAAAGCCGGGGCGCATGCTTATCGGGATCGCCGCAAGAAAAAAAGCAACGCCCGCGGGCTTTGGCATATAAAAATCGGGGCTTTCGCGCGCGAACACGAACTAAGCTATTCGCGTTTCATGAATCTCATGAAAACCAACAAGATCGAACTCGACCGGAAGATCCTGGCCGATCTGGCAGTCAACCACAAGAAAGTTCTTGCCAAAATCATAGAAGAGATAAAAAAATAACGCCAGAAATATGAAAATACTCGATATCGTACAAATACTTTTAGCCATCCTGCTCACATGCGTTATCCTGCTGCAAAACCGCGACTCGGGATTGTCCGGACTGTTCGGCGGCTCCGGTAATATCTACCAAACCAAGCGCGGCTTCGAAAAAAACCTTTTTTACGCCACGGTTGTTATCGCTGTGCTTTTCTTCTTGGTCTCGCTGGCCAACGTGATAATAATCTAGCCCGCTGACAGCCGTCTTTTCTAAACAGGCCGTCATCTATTATATTTAATTTTCCTCCTCTTATCATAATTCACCGATTAACGTGGTCTCACTAAAATCAAAAATCACCCGAGGCAAGAAATGGCTGACGCTTTTCTCTAAAGCGCTTTTTAGAATGCTTCCGTTTGGCGAAGCGCGGAGCGGCAAGACGAACGGCCGCGGGGGAAATTCCGTCCTGGCTCAAGCCGCGGTTCAGGCCGACTTCGACAGGAAGCTCGTTCTTTCCCTGTCAAAGTCGAGAATACCGAGCTTGGCGCAAATGAAGCATATAAAAAGATTCCTAAGCCGCCGCGAACTCTGGTGTGTCAGGGCCTGTTTCGCCGTTATTATCCTGTCTTCCGCGTGGTGGGGAGCGCGATTCTATCTTGCTCATCTGGAAACGGTGCCGATCGCGGGAGGCGATTACGCGGAAGCGCTCATTGGCCAGCCGAAATACATTAATCCGGTTTACGCCGCCGCCGGCGAGGCTGATTATGATCTTAGCCGGCTTATCTATTCCTCGCTTTTTAGGCGCGGCAAAAACGGAGACCTGGTAGGCGACCTGGTAAAGAGCTATGCCGTCAGTGATGACGGCAAAACATACGATCTTACCCTGAAAGACGGAGTAAAATGGCACGATACCGAATTATTGCCCCGGGATCTCAATACCGACGATGTCGTTTATACCTTCAACACCATCAAAGACGCACAATACAATTCCCCCCTAAGAACGGCTTTCACGGGCGTAACCATCGCCAGGGTGGATGGGAAAAATTTTAAATTTATTCTCTCCGAACCCTATGCCGCCTTTCTGGAACTTCTGACTTTTGGCATCATGCCCGTCAATCTTTGGTATAAGGTATCGCCGGAATCGTTCGGTCTGACCGAACTGAACCTGAAACCGATCGGATCGGGGCAATATAAATTCAGCGCCCTGACCAAAGATTCCGCGGGCAGGATCGTTGAATACTCCTTAGTGCCGAATACGGATTATTACGGCGCCGTGCCTCTCGTCAACATTAATTTCAGATTCTATTCCGGCTTCGAAGAAGCGATTGCCGCCCTGAACGACAACGAGGTCGGAGGCATAAGCTACTTGCCGCGGGAAATGCGGAAGAATATCATAATGCCCAATACCGTGAATTTTTACAAACTGCGGCTGCCGCAAATCACCGCCATCTTCTTCAACCAAGCGAACAACGTAAGCCTGAAAGAGAAAACTGTGCGCCAGGCGCTGGCCCTGGCCCTAAACAAAAATGAAATTATCAGCGACGTATTCGGCGGAGACGCGTACGCGGTAGACGGTCCGATTCTGCCTGACAATTTCGCCTATGACGCCGACATGAAGAAATACGCATATGACCCGCGGGAGGCGCTGAAATTACTGACCGGCGCGGGCTGGCAATTATCGAAAATAACCGAAGATGACGTTGCCAGGGCCTCGTCTCTGATAGAGGCGGCGTCTTCTTCCGCGGAACAAGGCGGGAGCGAGGAGGGGCCGGACGGGGAGGAAAGGAGGGCCCTGGCCGAGGCCAGGGCGATCGTGCGCATGGGTCCGGGCAAATGGCAGAAAAAAAACGACTCGTATTTGACGATAAAGCTGACCTCTGTCGATAAAGACGATAACAATCATGTGATGTCCGCCGTTAGAAATGCCTGGCTGGCCATCGGGGTAAAAACCGAAGTCGAAGCGTTGCCGGCCAGCCGCCTGCAAACGGAGGTGATAAAATCGAAAGGTTACGAGGCCCTGCTATACGGACAGATGGTCGGCGCGGATCCGGATCAATACACGCTATGGCACTCCTCTCAGACCAAAAAAGGGGGCTCGAATCTGGCGAACTATACCGACAAGGACGTCGATCGATTACTGGAAGACGCGCGTATGACTTCCGACCAAAATCTGCGCCGGGGGAAATATGCGGCCTTTCAGGAGACCTTAGCCGAAGAACTGCCGGCCATCTTCCTTTATTCACAATTCTATATTTACGTACAGGATAAAAAAATAAAAAATTTCGACGTAGAGAATATTTCTCTTCCCCGCGACCGTTTCGCCAATGTGGCGGAGTGGTACATCAAAACGGGAAAAAAATTAGTTTGGTGAACACGCCTTATTCGTAAAGCCGGGCGAATGGCGGAATTGGCAGACCCCGCACATTTTATCAAAAATAAAATTCCCGGGGATGTGGCGGAACTGGTAGACGCGCATGGTTCAGGACCATGTGATGGCGACATCGTGGGAGTTCAATTCTCCCCATCCCCACCAACTTTATGCCCTGTCTTCATAAAATGGCGGGGCAGGCGCGTTTAAAGATATGGCTATGCGGCGGCAACGCCGCGGAGGTTCAGGTCCTCTTTCGCCCACAATCTTCATCCTCGCAAAATAATCAATAATTTCGCCCGCCTGCATCAGATATACTGAAAGCATTGCGGACAGATAATATTCGGATACTTTTTATAGTGTTCGGATTATAATATTTATGATAACAAAGTATAAACCGAAAAAAAGACGCCTCACCGGCCAATCGCCGGCTTCTTCGAGGCGCGCAACGAATATCTCCAAAATGCCGCTCAAGAATCAACGGATAGCTGATGCGGGCCGCGGAAAACTTCGCATAATCGCCCTGGGAGGGCTCGAAGAAGTGGGACGGAATATGATGCTCGTCGAATATGACGAAGATATCATTATTATAGATATGGGCCTCCAATTCCCGGAAGAAGATATGCCCGGCATCGATTATATCATTCCCAACACCGCCTATCTTGAGGGCAAAGAAAACCGGATACGGGGAGTAGTCATCACTCATGGACACATGGATCACATCGGCGGTCTTCCCCATATTATCGGCAAAATCGGCAATCCGCCCATTTTCACGGGCAAACTGACTGCCGGACTTATACGCAAAAGGTGCGAGGAATTCAAAAAATGCCCCCGCCTGAATATCGCCGAAATCAATGAAAGCTCCCGCCTGCGGATGGGGCGCTCGTTCGAGGTCGAATTCCTGCGCATCAACCACTCTATTCCCGACGCCTTTTCCGTCATTATCCATACGCCGGTCGGCACGGTCTTCCACACCGGGGACTTCAAAATCGACTACTCGCCCGTCAACGACAAGCCAGCCGATCTTAACCGGATAGCCCGCATCGGCGGACGCGGCATCACGCTCCTGATATCCGACTCCACCGATTCCACCGAACCCGGCTACCAGATATCGGAATCATCAATCGGGGACGAAATGGACAAAATCTTCGAAAAGCTTCCCGGGCGCATAATCATCGGCACTTTCGCCTCGCAACTCTCGCGTATCCAGAAAATCTTCGATCTGGCAGGAAAACATGGCAGGAAAATTTACCTGCAGGGCCGAAGCATGAACGATAACGTCGAGATCGCCCACCAAATCGGCTATCTTAGGTTCAACCCGCGCATCCTTATCCGCGACGCCGACCTTAGGCGCCTGCCCGACAAAAGAGTAATAATATTGGGCACCGGCGCCCAGGCGGAAAACGGCGCCTTCCTGATGCGCGTGGTCAACGGCGAGCATCGTTCGATCAGTATCAAGCCGGGTGATACGGTTATCTTTTCTTCCTCCGTCATTCCGGGCAACGAACGCAGTATCCAGAACCTCAAAGACATGATCGTCCGCCAAGGAGCGCGGATAATCCACTACGAAATGATGGATGTCCACGCCGGCGGGCACGCCAAACAGGAAGACCTTAAGTTAATGATGCGCCTTCTTAAGCCGAAATTCTTCATGCCCGTGGAGGGCAACCACTATCTCCTGCGGGCACACGCCGATCTGGCGGAGCAGGTAGGCATACCGAAAGAAAATATTTTCGTAGCTGACAACGGCCAGGTGGTGGAATTAACGAAAAAGGGCAATAATGTCAGGGGTGTTCTCACCAAAGAGAAAGTACCCACCGACTACATCATGGTCGACGGCCTGGGCGTGGGCGACGTCTCCAATATCGTGCTCAGGGACCGGCGGGTCATGGCCGGAGACGGCATGATCGTGGTTATCGCTACTATCGACTCGAAAACCGGCGATCCGATAGGGAATCCGGATATCATCTCGCGCGGCTTCGTTTATATGAAAGAGAACCGCGAACTGATCGAAAAAACGAGGATGAGGGTAAAAAAATTGGTCAAAGACCACGACCCGAGAACCCCCGCCGATGATGACTATATTAAAAATAAAATCAGGAACGACATCGGCCAATTCCTGTTTTCGCAGACGAAACGAAGGCCAATGGTCCTGCCGGTGGTGATCAAAGTATAGCCCCGGGAAATAAAAAAGCGGTCCCGACGCGAAATCGTGGACCGCTTTTGTTATTCACATCATTTTTATTTTTTACCGCCCGGCTTCTCGGAAAATCCTCCACTAACCTCCTCCCATATATCCAAAAGTTCATCCTCGATGAACTCCAGGTTATCATCGTCTGTCAACCGGCCTTTTTCCAGATAATAATCGATGGTTTCTTCGATAAACTGCTTGTAGGCATCGCGGGAAAAGGCCCCTTGCTCCACCATTTTTTTCTTGGCCAGCGCCAGGACATCGGTCATGATCTCGTCCATAATGTTTGCGTTAATTATTCATATTTAAATTGTATCTCCCGCCCCCGGGAATGTCAATGCTCATATTTATCCTTGACCGGAAAACAGGGAAATGGTATGATTATTTTTGATGAATTCGATGAAAAATCGTTTTTTTTATTGACGACGCCGATATCGATTTTTCCGCGACTATTCGCCTTAAAATAATCTTAAACGATTTTCAATAAAAACATATTAAAAATCATCATCGATTTCCCCGGCAAATCATTGCCGGGCGCAAAAAAAAGAGAAAACTATTAACCGCGACAGCGACAATTTTAATCTATCTGTTCAGGTTTTTATTTTTCGTGAAAAAAATTGTTGTCGCTTTTTTCGCCTATATTATCATTAAGGTGGGATATCGGCTGTTGCGCCCGTTGTTTTACGGGCTTGTCATCAGGTCCTATTCTCTCTACCTCCGGCTGTTCAAAAAACCGGGCCGGCATAAATTCAAGGGGGGCTTTCCGGCCGGTATCTTCGGCCAAAAGCTGGTACACATCCTCGTTGTCGGTATTTCCATCGTTTTGATTTTTATCAACCTGACGCAAAAAACGAAAGCCGAAAGCTGGAATGGCGGCGAAAAGACGATTCTCATGGAATTGATACAAAACGAGGCCGGCGATTTTGGCATAGAAGAGCCGGCTGTGGCGGAAACGCTCGACAGAGAAACGGCGATTCCCGCCGTACAACAGTCATATCTGGATGATTCGTCTGCCGTTAAAATGCAGCCGACGGCCGCCACTGAAGGATCGACGGAGGGGAGCGGCGACGAAATACTGTCTACCACCCAGGATGGCGGTTCTATCGTTAAGCCGGAACTGGCATCGACGGAAATGACCAAGCGCCTAAGATCGGGAATTGTGGCCTATACCGTACAATCAGGCGACACGATCAGCACTATTGCCGAGGATTTCGAAATCAGCGTTAATACGATCCTGTGGGAGAACGGCCTCAGCGCGTCCAGTATCATCAGGCCGGGAGATAAACTTGATATTTTGCCCGTAAGCGGATTAAGTCATAAGGTAGCCCGAGGGGAAACGCTCGCCGGCATCGCCAGATTGTACGGCGCGGATGAACAAAATATCACGGAATTCAACGAGCTCGCCGACGCTTCGGCGCTGCAGACAGGACAAAAGCTGCTTATTCCGGGAGGAAAAAAGGCCGCGCCGGCCACTGTCCGGGCTCCCTACACCGGCATTTCCGCCATTAAAGACCTGGTAGCGGCGCCGAACGCCAAGCCGGTTGCCGGCAACATGATGAACTGGCCGACGGCGGGCCACACCATTACCCAGTATTATTCCTGGCGCCACACGGCTATCGATATCGCCAATAAGACGGGCACGCCCATATATGCGGCAGATACAGGCACAATAGAGTACGCCGGCTGGAACACGGGGGGCTACGGCAACGAGATTGTCATAGACCATGGCGGCGGCAAAAAAACGAGGTATGCCCATTTGTCGAAGTTTTACGTGGCCACGGGAGACAGGGTCGAAAAAGGCCAAACCATCGCCGCCATGGGGTCAACCGGCAATTCCACCGGACCGCACCTGCACTTCGAGGTAATTATTAATCATGTCAGGCAAAATCCTTTGAATTACGTAAAATAAAATACTTTGAAAATCCTTTCACTAAAAATATGAACATCTTTTTTGGTCTGTTAATCATTACCGCCGGCTTTATGCTTATGTCCAGGGCGGATTGGCTGCTCAATAATTTCGGCGGCATCGCTTTTTTCGAAAAATATTTCGGCTCTTCCGGCGGTTCGCGCTTCGGCTATAAGGTTATAGGCATAGCCACCATTTTTATCGGTATTCTGCTCACGATCGGTCTTTTGGGCGCGTTCGTTGCCTGGGTGTTATCACCGCTTTTAAAACACAGCGTCATGAATATGAAATAGGGCCGTTAGCTCAGTTGGCTAGAGTACCTGCTTTGCACGCAGGGGGTCAAGGGTTCGAATCCCTTACGGTCCACGTGGCAAAGACGTCCGGCGCCTCCCTTAGACGCCGGGCGTCTTTTTCGAATTTGGGGTTTGTCTTAAATAATGGTATTATTATCCATATAGCTAATACCGTCTCTATGGCCAAGAGCGCAAAAAAAATCTTAATATTGCTTATCACCCCGCTGGTTTTTTTGTTCGGCACGGCCAGACTCGCGGCTGATTTAGGCCGGGCACAATCCACCGACGATTTAGAAAAACAAGCCGCGGATCTGGCGGCCCAACAAAGCGAGCTGCAACAGCGTCTGAACGCAATCGAAAACCAAATTGCCGATTATCAGCAGGGCCTAAAAAGCATTCAGGGACAAAAAAATACCCTGCAAAACAAAATCAGCCGGCTCGACAGCCAAAAATCGATTCTCGAGCTCCGGGCGGAAGCTACCGACCTGCAATTGAACGATCTATACGCGGAGGCGGCCATGACCGGGGCCTATATAGACGACAGTACGGACAAGGCGCAAAGGGCAGAGAAACAAATAGGAGAACTGCTGAATATTATTAGCCGCAACGACAATGAGCGATCGTTCTTCGATTCCCTGCTTAGCCGGGACAATCTCTCCGATGTCATCACTGAATTCAAATATGACGGCCTGATCTTGAGCGGCCTGTCCGATTCGCTGGCCGGACTGAAACAATTGAAGCAGAATCTGTCTAAGCGGGCCGATGATCTCGCCCGCGAGCGATCCGATATCCAAAACCTGCGGGCGATACAGCAGCTGCAGCTTGAGTCGCTGGCAGATGCGACCGCGGAGCAAGCCGTTCTGCTGGCCAGCGCCAACAACGAAGAAGGCGCTTATCGGGCCGGTTTGGAAAACGCCCGGGAAACGGCCGCTAAGATCCGCAGCCGTATCTATAACCTGATGGACGCCCTTGAGCAGATCAACTTCGGCCAGGCCGTACAGATCGCCGAGTGGGCCGGCGGTCAAACCGGGGTACGAGCCGCCTTTCTCCTGGCCATCCTTACCCAGGAATCGAATTTAGGAAAGAATGTCGGCACCTGCAACCGGGCCGGAGACCCGCCGTCCAAAAGCTATAAGGCGGTGATGAACCCGACCCGTGATCAGCCGATCTTCCTGGGCTTGATGAAACAGCTGGGGCGCGACCCCGACAACACCCCCATCTCCTGCCCCATGCACGACAAAAACGGCAACCAAATCGGCTGGGGCGGCGCTATGGGCCCGGCACAATTCATTCCTTCCACCTGGGCGGGGTACAGCGACAAAGTAACGGCTATTACCGGCCATCCGGCCGACCCCTGGGATATTCGCGACGCTTTTTTAGCGGCGGCCATCAAGCTGGGACACGACGGAGCCGCGAGCCAAGACGGTGAATGGGCCGCGGCCATGCGTTATTTTTCCGGCGGTACCGATGCGCGTTTCAGCTTCTACGGAGATCAGGTAGTAGCTCGGGCCGATAAATACCAGCAAGATATCGATAAATTGGATAATTAATTTAATGTTTTAGTAAATCAACGAGCGTAATATAATATTATATGCCGGCACATAAAGATAAATTATTGATTATCGACGGCAACGCGCTTATCCACCGCAGCTTCCACGCCCTGCCGCCGACCATGATTACCAAGAAGGGCGAAATGGTGAATGCCGTTTACGGCTTCGCTTCCGTATTGCTCAAAGCTATCCGTGAATTCGGGCCGGATTACGTGGCGTTAACGCTCGACCGGGCCGAACCCACTTTCCGGCACAAAGAATATAAAGAATATAAGGCCCAGCGGGAAAAAGCGCCCCAAGACCTTTACGACCAAATCGGCCGTGTCAGGGAACTGGCCGCGGCTTTTTCCATTCCTGTTTTTGACAAAGCCGGATTCGAGGCCGACGATTTGATCGGCACTATCGCCGCCAAGGTGGGAAAAAAAGCGGAAAAGATAATCGTTACCGGCGATTTGGACACCTTACAGCTGATCGACGAACACACTAAGGTCTATACTATGAGCCGCGGCCTGTCGGACAGCGTGCTTTACGACGCGAAAACGGTGAAATCGCGCTACGGGCTCGAACCGGAACAGATGATCGATTTTAAAGCCCTGCGCGGCGACCCGAGCGACAACATCCCCGGCGTACGCGGCATAGGCGAGAAAACGGCGACAGAGCTTCTCCGAAATTTCAAAACCCTGGACGGCGTTTATAAAAATCTGGCGTCGAAAAAAATAAAACCGCGTATCTCCGGGCTCCTGAAAGAATATGAAAAAGATGCCCATATGTCGCGCGCCCTGGCCACGATCAAACAGGACGTAAACATAGGCTTCGAACTGGCCGATGCCCGCTTCGGTGATTTCGACCAAGCCCGCGTCGTCGGACTGCTCTCCGAGCTCGAATTCAAGTCGCTCCTGCCCCGCGTACACAACCTGATAAACACTCGTCCGGAGGAAACGAAAGCTGAACGCGAAGAAAGAGCATCGGACAAATTCACGCGTAACCGGAGAATGTTCACCTACCGGCCGATCAACAACGAGAAAGGGTTTAAAGCGTTTTTAACTAAGCTAAAAAAACAGAGAGCGTTTACTTTCGACACCGAGACATCCTCTTTCGACCCCCTTACCTCCGACCTTCTGGGCATAAGTTTTGCCTGGAAAAACGGCGAGGCGTATTATGTCGATATAAAAAACGGGGGACAAAAAACGACAAAAAAACAAGAAACCAACTTATTCAATTATAAACACGAAACAGGAAACACGAAACAGGAAACACGAAACAGGAAACAAGAAACAAACCATCCTTGGTTAGTAAAACTTAAACCGATTTTTGAAGATGAAAAGATAAAAAAATCGGGACATAATATCAAATTCGATATTCGCGTTGTGCGGCACGCCGGCATCGAAGTCGGAGGCGTTTTTTTCGACACCATGATCGCTTCCTACCTCCTGAATCCGGGCTCCCGCCAGCACAATCTTGACGGCGTAACTTTTACCGAGTTGGGGCACGAAAAAATCACCAAAGACGACCTGCTTGGAAAAGGAAAGGAAAGGAAAAGTTTTCCCGAGGTGGACGCGGACAAGCTATCGCTCTATTCCTGCGAAGACGCCGACTTTACGCACCGCCTGGCAGGCAAACTCGGCCCGCAGCTCAAAGAGAAAAAACTCGAGCCCTTGTTCGAAAAAATAGAGATGCCGCTTGTGCCGGTGCTCGCCCGCATGGAAGATAACGGCATTAAAATAGACACTGGGATTCTCGCGGCCATGAATAAAAAAGTTGCCGGCAAAATAAAAAAACTCGAGGCCCGGATTCACGAACAGGCCGGCACGAAATTCAACATAAGATCAACTCAGCAACTGCGCGAAATTCTTTTCGAAAAACTTCGCATTCCCGCCGACGAGATCGGCCGCACCAAAACCGGACTTTCCACCTCCGCCGACGAACTGGAAAAGCTGAAAAACTATCATCCTATTATTAAATTGGTTCAGGAATATCGCGAACTCACGAAACTGGCCTCAACTTATATCGACGCCCTGCCGAAACTGATCAACCCCGTTACCGGACGCCTCCACACCAGCTTCAACCAGACCATAACCGCCACCGGGCGCCTGTCCTCGACCGAGCCAAACCTGCAAAATATCCCCGTGCGCACGGAGCTGGGCCGCGCCATACGCCGGGCATTCACGGCGGAAAAAGGACACAAACTCGTCAGCATCGATTATTCCCAAATCGAGTTACGCTTGGCCGCGCACATGTCCGGGGACGGAAAAATGATCACCGCTTTCGAAAATAGCGCCGATATCCATACGGCCACGGCCGCGGAAATAAACCGGATCGATCCCGGAGCCGTAACGAAAGAATTGCGCCGCGAGGCCAAAGCGATCAATTTCGGCATCCTTTACGGCCAGGGTCCGCATGGGCTCGCCCGGGCGGCCGACATCCCTTACGCGCGCGCCCGGGATTTTATCGAACAGTATTTCATCGTTTACAAGGATATAAAAAAATTCATAGACAAATCGATCGGCTCGGCCCGAAAAAAGGGATACGCCGAAACCATGTTCGGCCGGCGGCGCTACCTGCCGGAGATAAATTCATCCGTAATGCAGGTGCGTAAAGCGGCCGAACGCATGGCCGTTAATACCCCCCTGCAGGGCACGGCCGCCGACATGATCAAGGCGGCTATGATCGAGGTGCAAGCCATGCTGGATTCCGCTTACAAAAATAACCAAGCCAAAATGATACTACAGGTACATGACGAACTGCTTTTTGAGGCCAGAGGAAAAATCGCCGCCAAACTCGCCGACCAAGCCAAAAAAATCATGGAGAATGTAATCAAGCTGAAAGTGCCGGTCATTGCGGATGTAAAAATCGGGAATAACTGGGGCGATTTACACGAATTCAAAAACAAGACATAAAATACGACTATCAGCAAAAAAAACCCGCGGTTACCCGCGGGGAGAATTGTTAATAACAACACAGCGCCCTTATAAATTTCGTAAAAAATTATTTCTTTGCTTTTTCTTTTGTCGGCCAGCACGAAGGACCTAATATGCTGACTGGCCTCCAGGTCGGATTCCGAAGGCGGACTCCCACCCGTATGAACATGAAAAGTGCCTATAAACCTTTTACCACCCCCCAGCCTTTTTATAATATCTGCTACATCCAACTCAAATGCCGAATACGAAATATCCAGATACGAAGACATCGCCTCATGAACAAAAAAACCGTTGCGGGCGTTTTGTTTTATGAGAGCCGCCACTTTTTCATACATAGCTTTACTGTGAAAATTGCGCTTGAATTCATCGGCGTGGGAAAAATAAATATTTTTCAAATATTCTTGATCGTTCCAGTGGGCACGGATTTCCCTGCACAAAGCCAACCGGCGATTTTCTATTTCCTCATATTTTATCCGATTAACACCACCTATTTCAACCATAAACATAACCCCGCCAACCTCATAATCTGACTGCCTGGCTTTTTCGATGAGGTTCTGTGCTTGCGTTTGCGCGCCCTTCATGCTCAACATTTTTATTAGTTCGCTATGGGTGGGCGAAAAAACGTTTTCCCAAAGAAACGTATAATAATTATGGGCAAATATAATTCGACTACCCACGCTCCACCAAAAAAATAATCCTAAAACTAAAACTAAAAAAATTCTGTCAAGTATTTTTTTTGAAAAGTACATTTCTCCATCCTCCCTTAATTAATATTATAATTACATATTTCTAAACTTCTGTCAAGATGTCAAAAAATTATTTACTAAAACTAAAGAAAAAAAAGAT
>CAYVIA010000023.1:9205-15403 GCA_964451485.1 uncultured Gammaproteobacteria bacterium | reverse complement strand
CGAGCCTGCCGAATAATCAAATAATATCGGATAAAGCGGCAAACGTCTGAAAGATAACAAATTATCTAACGGGGTAAAGAAAAAACAGGGATACAATTTCTTATATCACTGTCTTTTCCTTGCAAATTTTAATTTGTGCAATTAAAACAATTAATTATTTTCTATAATTTTTATTTTTAATAATTAATCATCGTATTCTTATTTTAGAGAAAAAAAATTTTTCTGTCAAGGGCTAAAACGCGCGCGTCCGGCCTGAAAAAACATATTCATTTAATATTACCTAAAATAAGTTAAATTTATATTAATTTTTATTCTTCGCAATATGTCCTATGCCCAATTTTTTCACAGTTTTTCCGGGTATTTTTCGCTTAAAAAATTCTTTAATTTTTCCAGGGCCAGCCGCCGCATACTGATTTTATTCTTCTCTTTCTCTTCTATTTGGGCAAAGGTTTTCTCGTGTTCCGCGGGCAGGAAGACCGGATCCCAGCCGAAGTTTGTTTCTCCGCGGGGAGCGACAACTCTGCCCCTAACCGACCCGGCAAAGAAATCGATACCGCTCTCACCGTGGGCATAACCGATAATGGTTTTCGCCTCCGCGCCGTAATTGCCCAGTCTGTCGGCCAGGGTAAACAGCCCGTCGTTGCCGATGGTCGCCAAAAACCATTTGATCAGGGGGCCGGGCAAACCGTTTAAACAATCGAGATAAAGCGAGGTGTCTTCTATTATAAATTCTCCCCGTTTATGCTTTAAGGCCTCGCGCAATTTCGCTTCGATGATTTTCCCGGCGTCGATTTCCTGAATTTCGGGCAAGTCGATATCGAGCCGCTTTAAGCCGGGCAGAATGGCGCTCGCCTCCCTGAATTTATTTTTGTTGCCGGTAATGAAATAGATGGGCATGGATTTTCGATATTCGTTGAGGTAATTTTATTATGCCTGATTTTCTATCTCTGATATTTTCCCATCAGTTCGGCCTGGCCGAGGATGTGGCCGGCCATGGCTGTTTCCAGCTCGGAGCGGGCGGCGCCGGCCGGGAGAGAAAGCGAAGTGTCAAGCGCGTAAAGGCGGAAGAAATAACGGTGTTCGTCTGACGGCGGACAGGGACCACCCCAGCCCGCTCGTCCGAAATCGGTCGTGCCTTCGACCGCACTGTCGGGCACTGAATTTTCTTTTATACTGCCCGCGCCCGGGTCGATATTCCATACCGTCCAATGCGTCCAGGTACCGGCAGGCGCGTCCGGGTCATCGACGATTAAGGCAAGAGTTTTCGTGCCATCCGGCGCGCCATGCCAAAGAAGGGCGGGGTTGACGTTCTTCCCGTCGCAGGTATAGTCGGACGGGATCGATTCGTTGCCGGCAAAAGCCGTGCTCGCCAAATCCATATGTTTTTCGATTATAAGATTACTTATGTCCGGCCCTGATGCGGCCGGGGACGGCGCGGGCTGATTGACCGCCCGGTTAACGCCGCAGGCGGTAAATAACAACAACGCCGCCGGAACAAGAATAAATTTTTTCATAAAGGTTCTTTTCTGAATTATTTGTGTGTCATACAATATTAATTATAGCAGAAACCCCTGTTTGCTCCAAAGCAGCTCTTTCGCCCCTTTGCCCTTATTGGATAGTGGGCGGCAAAAATAAAACAGCAGTATTTACAGAAATGATTGTTTGGTGTAAAATGGCGAATAACGAACAAGAATAATTTACGCCTATTGCTCATTAATAAAAAGGGAGGACAGGATAATGAAAAAGCAATACGGTTATGCGGTAATTATAGTATTGTCATTAGCGGCGGCCGCAATCATGTCGGCGGCGTCATGCACCCCCCGGCAGGGATTCTATAAGGTTCACGGAGTTTATGTTTACGGCAATGTCGTTAAACATCCGCACTTGATTACTGTTGCCGACATCGAGAAGCGGGTGCGGGCCGGACAGCTGGCTAGCCACAAAATAGGCCCTCTGCCGAGGATTACCGCCTTTAAAGGAGTAACAGGAACTTATTATTACGAAGCCGTGCTGCTGCAGGACGTGATCGGTCCCATCATCGCCCAAGTCAGTCCGCCGTTACAGTACCGGCGCGCCCAAAGAATATCTATCACGGCCTGGGCGCCGGATGGATTCGGTGCGGTTTTCTCCTGGGGGGAGATGTTCAATTCGAATCACGCCACCCCTGTTTACCTGGCCTATAAAACCAGCAAAGCCGGTACGAATGAAGAATTGCATTACCTCAAGGTTAGCGAGGGAGCGGCATTCCGCCTGGTTGTCCCGACCGATAAGACCAATGACGAACGATCCGTCAAATGGCTGCAGCGCCTGATCATCGACCTGGCTCATTAATCGTTTGGAGCCGTGAAGAATTAAGGGAGGAAAGATTTTGTCCGAAATCATACGTCTTGTCATGTTGCGCCGTCCCGGTGCCAAGGGTCCGCGCGACATGCGCACCGATCCTTTCTGGGAGTTCGGCAGCTTCGGCCTTACCGGCTGTCATGCCCGAAATCTCATGCATCTCCGAAACGCGGAATTGCTCGACGGTACCCGGCTGGCTTTCATCCAGGGCGGCGTTGATGCCATTAAACTGCTTTTGCTTACGCCTCCCATCAGGATGATAACGCACCGCCGGCGATGCGAGGCCAGGTGGCCTGCCGGCTCTCTGCCATACAGGTACGAGGATGCCCAACTCATTATAGATAACGACGGCCGAACCGATTTCCCCCGGCTGAAAAATCTCACGAGCGGCGTCAACCGCAGTACCTGGATGGGGAAAATAGCCAGCGCTTTTCGCACGCGGGTGCGGCCCCTGCCGGCTGACGTAGCTAATGAGCTGATAAGCGTTTTTCGCTCGCGCGGGAAGGATGGAAATAAAGTCATTACGACCTATATCGACGCTTTGCCCTTCCCCCCGCCTGCTATCGACCATAATCGCGCTTCGACTTACCGGGAATTGCTCGAGCACGCGTAACGAAAATTACCCGCTCGCATTAATTATATGCGACGGGTATTTTTTATTTTGACAGTTGCTTTTTTATGACGGTAAATGATAAAATAACAGTAATCCGATTAAATTTTTTATTAAATAGAAACTTAAATTATTCACTAAATTCATGAGGCACAAAAAATCTTTATTTCTGGCCGGGCTGGCACTTGTTATGCTTGTCGGCCTGATGTTTCTGGTTTCCGGATGTAAAAAACGCATACCGGTCGGATCACGGGCGCAAACCGGCGCTTTAGATAAGAGCGCTGTGCTGTATCGTACGGTTTTTATGGGAGAAGAGGAGGATTCCGGTTTCCTCTTCCTGCCTTACGCCCGCGGCGAAGAGAGCGAGGATTACCGTTTTATCAATGCCGCCGTTGACCTGAACGGCGACGGCATGATCGCGTCCTATACGACAGCGGACGGCGCCGAACAGAATGAATGGCTCGTACATAATATGATAACCGATATGGAGGCCGGTAGCGGCAACCGTTATGCCGTTGCCATACCGGACAAGAGCATCGCGGGCAATCTGCCCCTCAAAGTTTACGCGTTCTTTGCCAAAGACCCGACCGAAGCCGGCTCCTGGCAGGAAGCGAGCGCGGGAAAAACGGAGGAAATGACCGAAATCGGCGAATTTAAAGAAGAGAATTTCGATAAACACTTTTCCCTGGATCCGAGCGGGGAGTTGGTGGGCGGTATCGGCGGCGGCATTACCGCGCTCGCCCCCAAAGCCGCGCTGGCCGCGGAATCGCCGGACGCGGAACCGGATACTTATGCCGCGGCCAATCATAACATACCGGATAACGCGCAAGATTATAACGAATGCGTACCGACCAGTATCGCGGATAACTTCCAGTGGCTGGCGAAGAAATACGGTTTCGAAGACCGGATTCCGGGCGCGTCCGAAATGATCGACGAACTCAAGGGCGACCTTGAATGGACGAATAACGGTACTGGCGCCGAAAATGTCATCGGCGGCAAAACATCGTTCATCAATAGACGCGCCCTGCCGCTCGAAGCCCACCAGATAGGAACGGAGTACGACCCCAACATCCAATACAAGATCTATCAGGAACTCAACAGGGGACAAGGGGTCGAAATGATAATTGATTTCTTTAAACTGGGTCCGGACGGGCTTTCGCGGGCGGGCTCGCATATGGTTGCCGTGGGCGGCACGCTCAAAATCGGCGATTTTCGCTTTATCGTCATTATCGATCCGGGGCGGGACCAGGCGGGTGGCCGCGCCAGCAGGGACATTTACGAACTTAACAGTTTCGATATCATCGGCTATTGGGGAGGGAAAACTACGATTCGCACCGCTTACGCCCAGTCGCCGGTATTTCTTGACTTGACCGACCTGGCATATCCCGACGACAGGGGCGAGGTGGTCCTTAAGCCGGGCCAGCCCCTGACCCCGCCCCACGGACAGATCACCCAGGCGCGCTCCAAGGGAGAATTTTTCGATGTCAGCATAGATTATCCCGGAGACCATATGGTGGGCGATAAATTCTTAGTGACCGCGGTTACGACCGCTACCCGCAAGAGCGCCGCTTATAAATATTGGAAAGATGGAACAGAACATGCTTATACCCAGAGCGCCGGCAATCCCTGGGGGGTGGAAGGCGAAATGGAGGGGAGCGCCAATTTAAGTCCGGCGGGCGTGAAAAAAAACGTGCCGGCGCTTACCCGCTTGAGCCATAACCGTTTTACCGTGGAGACGCAATATAAATGCGAAACTCCCGGAATAGCGACTATCAAATATACGGCCAAGTTAAGCTGGCCGAGGGTGGGGGGCGAACCGCCCGCCGAACTTACGGCCTCGTTGGGCCACCAGCTCGATACGAACGATACGATCACGGTCGAATCTCCGCCCTTCATGTGCTATGCCGCGCCCGAGCCGGAACCGAAAGTTGACCAGCCGCCGGTTACGCCGCCTGCCGTTCCTGCGGATGGAGGCGGAACGACAGTCACCCCGGAAGAACCGGCCCCTCAGGGCGCGCGTTCGGTCGAGATGGCTTTCGAGCACGTCAAGCCGGGGGTGTACAGCGAGGTTTACCTGGCGGTTATCACCGATAAGGGCACGGACGTAACGGCTACTTTAACCGGTCCGGGTGTCGACGATACCGCCACCAAGACGATAACCGCCGACGCTAACGGCCTGGCCCATTTCACCTGGAAGGTCGTTTCTTACGGTACTTATACCGCCACCGGTCACGTCAACGGCGTGAGTTTCAGGGATGCCATCGCGGTTAAATAATTAATAAAATAGTTAACTTTCCTTCTTATTCCCGGTTAAGATATAGCATGCTTATTACAGATTTATAATCCCAGCATCCCAGAAAAATATAAAAGTACAGCTGGCGTAATCGAAATTTCGCGCGGGAATAAAGCTTAATTACAAAGACGGGAAGCATAAATAAAAAACAGGAATTAATAAAGTCATTAAGCGTTAATTATGAGAAAAGAGTGTCGCCAAACCATAGCGGTATATAAAAAACTGGGGAAAAAGTACGTCGATAATACTTATAAAATATTGTCGACCGAGCTCCCGGCCTTTATAAAACTACTGGCGCCCGGATCGATCGTCTTGGATGTCGGTTGCGCTGGCGGTCGTGATGCCAAAGAATTTATCAAGGCGGGGTATCGGGTGATCGGCATCGATATCGTGAATGAGTTTTTACGGGAAGCGAAAAAGCGGGTTCCCGGGGCCGTATTCCGGAAAATGGATTTGATGCAGCTGAAATTCCGCCGCAATTATTTCGATGCTATTTGGGCTAATGCCGTTCTGCTCCATTTCGATAAAAAAGATTTGCCCAAAATACTTTTGAATTTTTACCGGACAATGAAACCGGGCGGCTTTCTGCATGTCCGCCTGAAAAGAGGAAGAGGAACGCATGCGGTCAGGGAAAAATTAGTCGACAACCGCGAGAGATTATTTACTTTTTATTATAAACATGAAACGGAACGCATGTTGACTGATGCGGGGTTTAGAATAGTGAGGTTGGAAATAATGCCGGATGAACTCAAAAGAAAAGATGTCGAATGGATTAGCGTTTGGGGACGTAAACCGTCATAATAGCCTTTCGAAAAATCGGTAAATATTAAAAGGGCTTCGCTTCCGAGCCCTTTTATTCTTGCTTTATTTATTTCCAGTAAACCGTGTTATATTCTTTCAGGACTAAATCTTCCATCACCGGATTGTATTCGTAAACGGTAACGCCACAGTTTTT
>CAYVIA010000023.1:0-9105 GCA_964451485.1 uncultured Gammaproteobacteria bacterium | reverse complement strand
ACCTTTTTGTCAACCAAAAGGTTGACTGGTTCGTCAAATTAAGATAATATCAAAAATACGATTACCACGTTCTTTTTATCATTTTTAACCAGGAGGAATCAGACCATGCCGGAAAGAACTTATTGGGTGTTATCGCCGAAAGAAGATTATGATGACAGTCGTGGCAAGAAAAACAAACAACGAAAACAGGTCGGTGAAAAAGAGGGGTATCTGGTGGCCTCGCTTTGCACCAACGGCAAACACGCGCCGGTAATAGATCTCGACTTTCCCGTCTATGTGATCAAAAATATGGATACGGGCGTTGTCTGGCTGCATTTCTCGAAAAAAGTACGCCGGCACAAATTTCAGAAATTGCTGGATACCCTGGCGGAATGTGGCATTATCGACGATATAAAGCGGGAAGCGACCGGCTTTTCATGGCGAAATTATTTCAGGAATTCCAAGCTGGAGCCGGATATTATCCTTAAAGTTCCTTTTAATCTCGTGCCCTCGAGCACTCCCGGTCATTGTCACCTTTACCTCGACACCGAACTGACCTGGCCGTTTTACAAAAAGTTGCTTACCTGTTTGTGCCAGACCGGTCTGATCGAAAGGGGATACTATCGCACCTCTATTACGCACCGAAAGAGTTTCTTGTTGAAGCAGGGAGTCACCAAGGCCACTGTCAGGCGCCTGCAGCAACAAGGCAAGATGCCCTCCTTGTCTTTCGACTCCGATTAATCTTTCCGCACAACACACAACAGTCCTTACGCAGGGCTGTTTTTATTTTGTACGAAAAAAGCGCCCCGGAGTA
This sequence comes from uncultured Gammaproteobacteria bacterium, assembly GCA_964451485.1. Classification (GTDB taxonomy): domain Bacteria; phylum Patescibacteriota; class Patescibacteriia; order Patescibacteriales; family UBA12075; genus CAYVIA01. The sequence continues at coordinate 8,312 of CAYVIA010000023.1, read as the reverse complement.
GTGCCGGGGCGCTTTATTGTCCGCCTATCTTCGGGGCAAGCCGCTGAAATAGCAGTAATGCCCGGTCTGCATGGCGGTTACGAGGATCTTGATCATAGGTTTTGTTAATTATTTTTATTTCTTTGGCAGTCCGGGTCGCTTGTCCAGAGACCGGTGAGGGATTCGGCGATACCGCGGCAGCCGCCGCGGCAGCTATCGAGCCGCGCGCACTCTTTGCAGGAGCCGGTGATGATATTCTTGATGTCTCTCAGATTGCGCAGGAGTTTATGTTCGAACCAGATTCGTTGCAAATCGTCCGTGAGGATATTCCCCAGGAGATGTTTCTCCGCGGCCAAGGCGGCGCAGGGGTAAAGGTCGCCGTTGGCCGATACCGAGATAAGGTTCAGGCCCGCCGGACATCCGGCCGCGTGCAGTTTTTCCATCTCTGTATCCGTTAAAGTCGCCTGTAAATTGCTTACTGAACCGCAGTCGATCGTCACTTCCGGATTGATGTTTTTTCGCCGACAGACCGCGTCGATCAGGCGGCTGTATTCATCGTAGTCGGGGCATAAGGATTTGAACTTCTCCAATTCGAGATCGCCTTGTTTTATCTTTATAAGTGTCAGCCCCGGTATTTTTAGATGCTCTAAAAATGTTATGAAGTCCATGATCGTGCCGATATTGTTTCGCGAAACCACGCAATCGACTCCGACCGCGATGCCATTAGCTTGCATAAGCTTAATGGCCTTGACCGCGCGCGCGAAACTGCCTCGCCCGCGCAGCCGGTTATGCACTTCCGGCACGTGGGAATCGAGGGAAACCTGGGCCTGTTCCAGTCCGGCGCGTCTGTATGCCCGCACCGTGGATTCGTCGAGATGCCAGCCGTTCGTAGTCAGGTTGCAGGCGTTACCCAGGGAAACGGTATAAGCGATCAATTCCGGCAAATCCCTCCGCAGGCTCGGTTCCCCGCCGGTAAAACCGATCTGGAAAACGCCCCACTGGCTGAGCCGTTCGATTATCTTTTTACACCCCGTCGTGTCGAGATCGGCCTGGCGCTCATTCAGGCGCCGCACCGAGCAATAGGCGCAGCGCATATTGCATCTGTTCGTGACGGAGAAATGCGCCAGGATCGGCGCCGGATAGATCGGTTCCCCGCCCTCCGCTTTCATCAGGGCATCATCGAAGCGGGCGGTCGTCTCTGCCGCCGGCCGGTAGTTGTCGAAAACGAGGATGCCGACGTCGGCCAGCTCCCTGATCGACTGCGGCGGATCGGCCGGCATGAGATTCTCCCGCCCCAGCCGCTCGAAATTCTCCTTTTCGGATATGGGCAGAGCCACGACCATGCCGCGTTTGTTCAGGATCAGCAGTTCCCCGCCGCGTTCGATTGTTTTTTTGATGTCGCTGTACATAGGTATAAGCGATAATATTCGCAGGACTTACGCGTCCGCGTTTAAATCCAGAAGACACCGCCCGATATGCACTGATTTTTCTCCGGTAGCAAATGGAGTTATAACGCGCCAAGTCAAAAAATCAGTGCATATCGGGCGGCTGGCGAATAACCGTATAAGCCCTGATTTAATTACCTCCAGCAATACACGTCTCTGGTGCGCAGCTGACCGTGCAGCGCGTAGGCATTGGCGAGACAGCCGCCTCCGCACTTTGTCCTGGACGGGCACTCCCGGCAGACGCCGGTCAGATTTTCCGGCCGGAAATATTGCCTGATCTCGTTCGTGCGCGCGGCCGTCCAGACGTCGGCGAGCCGATCACGGTAAATATTGCCGAGTTTCATGTCAAAAAACGAACAGGGCACGATATCGCCGTCGGCTTTTATTTCCATGGAATTAACCAGAGCCTCACAGACATATTTCGTGTTTAAGGTTTTTAAACCGAGCTTGATGTCGAGGTTAAAGACGGGCCTGATCTGGTAAATCGTTTCGTGTTTAAAGCGGCTGATTTTTTCCACGAATGCCTTGATAAAGTCCCGATACTCAATCGGAGTGAGCATGTCTGATCGCCTGGCCCGTCCGATCGGACTCAACGGCACTATCGTATGTACGGCCGCGCCCAAACGGCCCGTGATTTCGGTGAGAGCCAGTAAATCGTGCCGGTTTTGCCGCGTCAAGGTCGATTGCACCCTGACCTCGATGCCGCACTCGCGTAAATGATGAACGGCATTGATGGCCGCTTTGTACGAACCGGTTCGTCCGCGCAGGCGATCGTGGAATTTTTCCAGGCCATCCAGGGAAATTTTTACCATCGACACGCGGGCACGCGCCAGCTTGCGGGCCGTATTTTTATCAAGCAACATGCCGTTTGAAGTAAGAGAAACGCGGGGAATATATTTTTTGGCATAAGCGACAATTGCGAAGATATCATTTCTGGTCAGGGGTTCGCCGCCGGTAAAGGTAAGTTTTAAAAGCCTCATCTGCCGGCATTCGTCGATAATCCGCCCGATTATGTCCGCGGCTAAGCGCGATTTCCGGCGCGGGCCGGAAGCGTTGCCGCAATGGCGGCAATTAAGGACGCATTTTTCGGTGATACCGACATGGAGCATCAGGGGGAGAGAAGAATATTCGGCCGGTTTGTCGCTCATGATCTTTTTCAGACTTCTTGCTTCTTTCGCCAAATCAGGCACCGTGCCGCGGTCGGGCGCGATCTCGATTATTTTTTTCTCCTGCCACGCGCGCAGCCGGGGGGAATGAAAATCGAATTTACCGCGTTCGGCCAGGTATAAAGGAAAAATTTTTTTCTTGTTCGTGTATTTTATTTTCTCCTGACTGTCGCCCTGGATGCCGTAAGCGGCCCCGCGCTCTATCCTTAGTTTGAAATGAGGGTGAAGTTTGATCGTTGGCATACATTTATACGCTTGTCCCCATTAATATTATAAGCGTATGATTTTTTGCCGTAAAATTTTATTTACATAATATTATAAAAATATAGTAATAAGCTAAAAAATTAGCCTATTTTAAATAATTAAATATATTTTAAGTAGTAACTAATTTACGACACGAATCAGTAAAAATATTCGGATAAAAAGGAGCGATTTTTTCGCTCCTTTATGTCTAATATTTTTTGCCGGGCCCCTTGTGGGTACCGCTCGTCAGGACCTGATAGGGAAAGCGTCTCTTTGGATCATTTTTTCAAGCTTCCCGGCGGATTTCACTCTGATGGAAATCTCTTCGGGCGCGAAGTTGGCTTTCAAAAAATCGTCATCTATGGGGAAAGACAGCCGGAAATATTCGCGTTCGGTTTCATAGAACGCTTGCTGCCAGCCGAGCGAGACCTCAACCATTTTTTTTAGCGCCCTGGCGGCTCCCTCTTCGTTGCTGTGCCGGGGGCATAGGAGGAGGTGCCCGTTGCATTTTCTTCTGCCGTTGAGCAATTTTTTCAGTTCTTCGGTTTGGTCCCGGTAATAACCGGCCCGTTCGTAAATACTGGCCGGTACATTCTCCTCAATACGGGCAATGATCGCCCGTTCTTTGGCGGCACTGAAGGGAATTCTGGCCTCGTAGTAGAGCACATCATAATCGACCGAAGGGATAATTAGACGACACTCTCTTTGGTAATATGCCTCGTAATCGTGATAATGCCTGACCTCATGACTGATGACATCGAATTCCTGTTCCGCGCACAAGAGGCAGATTTTTCTTTTCTCTTTCCGCTCTTCCATTTGCGGTTTGGACATCTTTTTCATTATCTCTATCAGGCCGCCCTGATAAATGAACCAGGCGCCGTTATGGAAAGACTCGGAACGTTTTTTATGGCCGCTCTCATGGCAATTCAGCAGAAACATTTTCGTCTGCCAGTCGCTGTCTTTTTTAACCATACTCTCTTCTCCTTTCGGCATTTTGGCGGCTTTTATTGGTGAATTCGATTAATTCATCAATAACTTGAAGCGGATTGACGGTGGCGATGTATCTTCGATTATCATTCTTGGTAATGGTCTTGATCCAATAATATCCCGAGACTAAAAATAAGTGTTTTATTTCAACAAAGAAATGACCTTCGAAATTTTCAATCACGCTCAAGTAGATTTTTTTATGAATGATAATTTCTTTGGACCCGGAAGAAAAAGGCGGAATTTTTTCCATAGCTTTGAATTTAAAGCCGTTAATGCCGGTCAGTTTGATAAAATTTCCCTTGTCGTTTTTGATGACCTGTACGTACAACTTGATAACAAATGGATTTTTTTGCATCTTTTTCTCCTTGCTTGATTTTTAAGGTGCAAAGCTGAGGATTTACTGTCTGTTTTAATTTTACCTTCTGTTGTATCACATGTTAAATTTTATTTACAAAATATGGATAGAATAAAAAAATATTTTTAAAATTCGTTTTATTTTAAATAATTTTTTGTACTATAAAGTAGTAACAGTTTTACGACAAGTTTGAAGATTTTTTTCGATCCCGAGTACTCGGCGCGCGCGCTTATAAAATTTACCTATCTTCGGGGCAAGCCGCTGAAGCAGCAGCAATGCCCGGTCTGCATGGCGGTTACGAGGATTTTGATCATGGGGTTTATGTTAATTAATTTTTTAAAAATTGAGATTCCTTTACGCCACGTTAATTTTAAAGCCCCGCTATGGAATATAGCGGGGTTTTTTGGAAATCACCACTGTCGTTTGTCAATAAGTGATTTCAATAAAATCAACTTCCATAAAACGGTTTTTTTCCCGGCCCAGATCAATCTTTAAAAAAACCGGATGATCAACCGCATCTTGATAATAACTGGAGACACTCCGAGAGGAGCCGTTGGAAAAGATCGTCGCCAGCCGGTTTTTGAAAAAAAGTTTAAAGCCATGGCGGCAGGTTTCGTGTGACCTGACCATTACCCGGGCGTGAGCGGCTTTCATGAAATCCGTAAAAGCGTTCTCTCCGAACCCGGTAACATCACCGCCTCTTTTGCTGCCCATTCTGGCGGCAACGATCTCCGTGGGATCGTTCCACGTCATCTCCTGCGCGCGTAATTCTCCGTTTTCGCCGTTGAGCGCGTCGAGAGAGTCTATGTCCCGACTGGGAATACCGCCATGAACGCCGATAATTCCCCGCTCGCTGATAGCTACGACCGGCAGGCGCCCCATGACGTTACAATACAGCGTAAAAAGGCTTAGACCTTCTTCCCGGCCGTATTCCCGCGCGAAAGCGCCATTCGTGCCGTAACGTTCTGCCACTCCTCTTTCTTCGTGGTTGCCTCTCAAGAGGACGACGTTTTCGGGAAAACGCAATTTCAGGGTGATGACTTCGTTGATCGTTGCGATGATCTTTTCTCCCCGGTCGCCATAGTCGCCCAGGAAGATAAGATACTTCTTTTCTTGCCGGCGCATCGCCTCGATAAAATCGGTTTGCCTGATGATCGATACGATGGCCTCGAAATCACCATGCAGGTCGCCGATAAATATGCCCTCTCCTTCGGACGGTAAACGGATTATCCTGCCATCAGGCAAAAGCTCCTGTAGCCTGCCTTTGTCGAGCGCGGAAAGTTTGGCGGCCAGTTTTTCGCAGGACGGGATACCTGAATTCCTGCATGAACCCCCCATTCCTGTTACCTCCTTATTTGCCTGAAGTTTAAAGGCGCTTTTGGGGTTGCGACCCGCAACAACGCGCCTGTTTTGGCAATCAGTCGCGTCAATTACGACTGAAGCGTTCGTGCGCGCGTTTTTTAAGCCGCCCTCATACAATCTTTTTTAGAGCGACGCCGCCCTCCTTATAAATCCGGAAGAATAAATACGAGGGTGGTCGTGGCCGATTTGGCTGCGCTAGAACCTGTGTCTAAAAATTTACGGCGCCAATAAAAGATTCTATCGTATTTTTTTCCGGCTGGCTGCAATATTTTAGAAAACCATCGAGTTTCTTGCGCGCCAAAGCCTTCCATTCTTTCGCCGTCATGGGCAATATTTTTCCGTTCTCATATTTCTTTCCCTTGGTCGATGTACGGTGGCATGTTTGTCCATCCTTATTCATCGTCCAGGCAAATGAATGAAGCTTCCTGATGTCTCTTTTTGTCATCACGCAGGAACTTTCGAGTTTGTCTATAAAATTTTCACAGATCGTGTACCATTCATGCTCGATCATGCCGCCCGGTTTGACGCCTTTCTTTATGCTCTTCCGGCACTTCGCGCAATAACACTTTTCGGGAAAATTCTGTTCTTCCGATCTGTGAGAAAGCGAATAGCAGTACGTGCCGCAACCGTCGCAATGGACATCCGGCCTTCTGTCAGTCATAGTAATTCCTCCTCTTTTTTGATTATTATTGTTAATGATCAAAGAAAAATCATCCGTATTCAAATTATATTTTTTATTATTATACTTGTTAAATTTTGTTTACAAACAACGGTTAAAATAAAAAAATATTTTTAAAATTTGTTTTATTTTAAATAATTTGATAATATATCAAGTAGTAAATATTTTACGACAATATTATGATCGAATATAAAATTTTGGAAAATTTAGGGCTCAACGAGAAAGAGGCAATTGTTTATGTCGCCTGTCTGCGTTATCCGGCCTTGGGTATCGCCGAATTGGCCAAGCACTCGGGCATCCAAAGGACGTATCTTTATGATTTGACGGAAAAGCTGGTCGACAAAGGGTTTCTCGTGCAGACGAAAAGAGACGACAAAAAAGTATTCTCCGCGGTCAGTCCGCGCGCGGTATTGCGGACAGAGCAGGAGAAACTGAAAAGTTTTCATGAGCTTGTTCCGGAGCTGGAAGCGCTAGCCGACAAAAAGAACAAAAGGCCGGAGATCATTTATTATGAGGGCGGCCGGGAGCTTGCCAGGATGATGGAGGGGTCGGTCATGCGTGGCGGCGAATGCCTGATCTTCTGCGACGAAATGTTCTACGCGAAAGACAACGGACAGTACCAGAAAAAAAATGTCGGACAGCGGCTTAAAAGCGGCACGCGCTGCCGCGTCCTTTCGGCCCTGACGAACGCCGCTTTGGACTCGCAGAAAAGCGATGACAAAGAAGCGAGGATTACGAGGATGCTGCCTCGCGACCTTTTTGAACCCAAGGTGCTCGTGGCCATGTACCGCGACAAGACGCTTGTGGCTAACCATGTTAAAAATTTCGGTTTCGTGGTGGAAGATGAGGAATTCGCGGATACGCTGAAAACGATCTTCGAGTTGATTTGGAAAAGCGGACGGCTTGTGAAATGAGCGGATAACTTGAAAAAAAATAATAAATTATTGCGTATTAATAGATAAGGTGTATAATGTCCTTCATGACGAACCCCGGCCAAATAAACTCCCAAATAGGATGGCCCGAGGACATCGAGGCCAAATCGGACGAAGAGTTGGTTACATTGACCCTGGAAAACCAATCGTTTTTTTTATACCTGATAAAAAGATACGAAGAAAAGCTTCTGCGCTATATCATAAGGATATCCGGCCTGACGCGCGAGGATGCCGAAGACGTTCTGCAGGATGTTTTTATCAAGGTTTACCGCAACCTTTACGGTTTCGACGCTCAACTGAAATTCTCTTCCTGGATCTACCGTATTACCCATAATCAGGTGATCAGCAACTACCGCCGCGGACAGGCCCGGCCGCAAACCGAGCCCCTTAACCCGGACGACGATAAGATAAAACGTCTCGCTTCCGATCTCGATATCAGCAGAGAAATAGATAATAATATCCTGCGCGAAAATATTTTCAAGGTCCTTGCCTGCCTGGATATAAAATACCGCGAAGTCCTGATTCTTAAATTCCTGGAAGACAAGGATTACCAGGCCATCTCCGATATCCTGGAAAAGCCCATCGGCACGGTCGCGACCCTGATCAATCGCGGCAAACAGAAATTCCGGGAAGAAGCGGATAGGCAGGGTATCAAACTATAGAACCCACGAATCTACGAATTCGTCACAAATCAACAAATTCAGGACTTACGCGCTTGCGCGTTAAACCACGAAAGGCCGGCTCTATTTTATTCTTTTTCCTCCGGTGGCGATTGGAATTATAAGTTCGCCAAGTCAAAAAAAGAACAAAATAGAGCCGGCCAATAACCAAACGCGTAAGTCCTAAAATTATAAATAAGACGTTTTATATAGTATTCGTAGACCCACCCCGTTAAATAATTTTTTAAACGGTTATTCGGTGGAAATTTATTGTCGTTGTGGTAAATTTTTGTGGCGTATTTACTATATTATTTAATGGGGTGAGTTGTTAATTCGTTGATTTGTGGGTTATCGGGTTGGCAAATTGTCATCTTGTGAATCATTATAAATATGACGACAGAAAAAAATAATTTAAGCGAGAAAATACTTAACGCCATTAAGGCGAAACGCATCAGTCCCAGGCCCAGGTGGAAATTTTTGGCGCACGATTATGCCGTCTGGGCGC
>CAYVIA010000022.1:8295-15532 GCA_964451485.1 uncultured Gammaproteobacteria bacterium | reverse complement strand
GCCGCATCAATTGCGGTACCGTCAAATAACTTTGAAAATTAATATAAGTGGGTTATAATGTAATTAGATTGGAAACTTAATTTCCGGTACCCGAAATTAAGTTTCCGCGCGTCTAATGCGAAAATTTTATGCCCAAGCTAATAATTAACGGACAAAATAAACTAAGCGGCGAGATCGCCGTCAAGGGCGCGAAAAATGCCGCCCTGAAAATAATTCCCGCCGCCCTGCTCTCTTCCGAAAAGATCACCATCTCCAATTTACCGGTCATAGAAGACGTGGCCAAATCGCTTGAACTCATAAAAAAACTCGGGGGGCGGGTGGAGCACAAAAACGGTACGGCCGGAATAGAAATAAAAAAACCGCTGACAAGCGAACTGGACGAGAAAATCGCCGGCAAGCTGCGCGCCTCCATCATGTTCGCGGGTCCCCTGCTCGCCCGCACGGGCGAGGCGATCTTTCCCGCGCCCGGCGGCTGCCTCCTGGCGAGCGGCGCCAAAAGGCCGATCGATCTCTTTCTGGAGGGCTTTGCCAGGATGGGAGCGGAAATAAAACCGGAAAACAACCGTTACCGCCTCAAAGCATCCCGGCTTAGGGGGTGCGATTATTTCTTTTCCACCGTCAGCGTAACCGGTACGGAGAGCATGATGCTCGCCGCCGTCCTGGCCGAAGGAACCACCATCCTCAAAAACTGCGCCATGGAGCCGGAAATAAAAGCGCTGGCCGACTATCTTAACGGGCAGGGCGCGAAAATCGACGGCGCCGGCACGCCCACTGTTGCCATCAGGGGGGTAAAAAGCATCGGCGCGGGAAATTTCCGGCTTATCCCCGATCGTATCGAAACCGGGACTTTCGCGTGTCTGGCCGCCGCCACCCGTTCGGCCGTAACCATCACCGATTGCGACCCCCTCCACATCGAAATCCTCCTGGCCATCTTTAAAAAAATCGGCGTCAGGTTCGAAGCGGGCGCCGACTGGCTGAAAATCCTTCCCGGCGGCGAGATCGGACCCTACCATATCAAAACCCATGAATATCCCGGCTTCCCCACCGACCTGCAGGCGCCCTACACGGTGCTCGCCACCCAAGCCAGCGGTTCTTCCCTGATTCATGAAACGATCTATGACCGCCGCCTGATGTACATCGATATGCTCCTCTTAATGGGCGCCGATATTATCATGTGCGACCCCCACCGCGTGGTCGTCAACGGCCCGGCGCGGCTTTACGGTAAAAAGCTGACCAGTCCGGACCTGCGCGCCGGTATCGCCATGATCATCGCCGGCCTGGTAGCTGAAGGAAAAACGGAGATCGATAATATCTACCAAATCGACCGGGGATATGAGAATATCGAAGAACGCTTGCGGGCTTTGGGAGCGGATATCGAAAGATCAAATGATTAAAAGATAATATGTCATTAAAATTCCGCCGCATTTTATATATAATTTTCATAATGGCCTTTCTCGTGATCGCGCCCCTGGTTTGCCTGTACGCCGCCGGCTACAAAGTAACCTCGAATTTCCACGTCGCGAAAACCGGCATGCTCGTCATCAGCACCAAACCCAAGGACGCCGATATCTACCTGAACGGCAAGCGCCAACAACTATTTCTCGATAAATACTTCGGCCAGGGAAATAACTACGTCAGGACCCCGGCTAAGATAAAAAACCTGCTCCCCGGTGACTACGATATCCGTCTTGAGCTGCCCGGCTACTGGCCATGGCAAAAAAAGCTGGAAGTCAAGCCGGGGGAAACAACCTACGCGGAAGATATTTATCTGTTCAAAAACGATCTGCCGTTATCGCTCGCCGACGGCGCTTTCGATAACTTTTCCCTGTCTCCGAACAAGAAATACCTGCTGGCGCAAAACGACGGCGGCATCAAACTCGTTAATCTCGGCAACGGCGAGGAAAACGATTATGAATTGACCGGCAAGACGGCCCCGGCCGCCGCCACGCCCGGCCGCCCCTTCCTGTGGTCGTCCGGCAGCCAAAAATTTATCTTTAACCGCTCGCTTTTTGACGTCAGCGACCTTGGCCGCCCCTCCGATCTTGACGCCATTCTCGGTCCGCAAGCGGATCAGTTTCAATGGGATGACACCGACGATAACGTTTTGTACTATAGTAACAACGGCTCGATCTACGCTTATAACCTCAGCCGCGGTGAACATGCGGCCCTGACGACGGCCCATACGTTTTCCGCGTATTTAATAAAGGATAACGCTCTCTATCTTTTGAACCAATCCGGCCAATCCGTAACGCTCGAATTATGGAATCTTAACAATGCTGCTTTGACCAGCCGTTTTCAGCTGCCGGGATCGACGTACGCTTTTCTGCACCCGGAACGCTCGTATATCAACCTTTATGATACGAAATACCGGATACTATACCTTATAGATCCGCGAGCCGATATCAGGCCTTTGCGCGAAAGCATCAGCAACGTCAACGAAACATACTGGATAAACGATAATGAGCTATTGTACGCCAATGACTCCGAAATCTGGATACTCGATCTCGACGGTTACCGAAAAAACCTTTTAACCAGGATCAGCAACCCCATTAAAAATATTTTCTGGCATCCGAGCGGCCGCTACGTAATCTATACCACCGACCGGGACATCAATATCATCGAGCTGGACAAACGGGATAAATATAATATCACCAGGTTGATCCAACTGAACAATATCGGCTGGTCCGCCATAAGCAAAAAGGCCGATAGTATTTACTTCTACGCCAAAATCGGCAGCAAGCAGGGAGTTTATCAATTGAAAATACAATAATTACCGCATCTAAAAAATCCGGCTTTCGCAAGGCCGGATTTTTTATATCGAAAACTTTATTTTTTACAAACCGTCTTGTCGAAAAATTCCATAAGCTCCCGGCCGATATCGTCGCGGTCCATGGCGTATTTGAGCGTGGTCTTGATATAATTCAACGGATCACCGGTGGTGAGCCATTCGCCGTCTTCCACCTTTTTCGCGTAAAATTCACCGCCATTTTTTATATAGCTGGCGATAGCGTCCACGATCCATAGTTCGTTCCCCTTGCCCAGCGCCGTCTTCTGCAGTTCATCCACTATTCCCTGATCGAGTATCATGCGGCCGAAATCCGCCAAATTCGAAGGAGCATCCTCCACCGCCGGTTTTTCCACGATCCGCCTGATGCGCATGGTTCGCTCGTCAACGTCAACAATGCCATAGCGCACCACCTGCTCGCGCGGTACTTCCTGCACGCCGATCATCAAATGGCCGGTTTTGCCGTAATCATCGGCCATGCGCCTGGAAAACGACTTTTTCGACCTTACCAGATCATCTCCCCAAACGAACATGAACGGCTCGTCTTTGACCAGGCTGGCCGCGGAAAGAACGGGCGTGCCGTTGCCATAAGGTCCTTTCTGGCGCACATAAATGAAGTTGGCCATATTGGCGATTTTTTTGATGCTCTCGCGCAGTTCCTCTTTGCCGGATTTTTTCAATTCATCCATCAGCGCCCAGTTGTAATCGAAATGATCCTCCAGGGGCTTTTTGTCCCACCTGGTAACGAAAATAATATCCTCGATCCCCGCCTCCACCAGTTCTTCCACGACGAGCTGAATAATGGGTTTATCGACAATTGGCAGCATCTCTTTGGGCATGGCCTTGGTCGCGGGCAAAAGCCGCGTGCCCGACCCGGCCACAGCCACGATAGCTTTTTTGATCTTTGACATATTGTTGAATTAAATTAAATTCTTGGATTTACGGCGCGGATTCGGCTCAAAGAGATGTTTCCATCGGAACCGCAGAGAATCTTTGACGTGCTGGCGCAGCACCCAGCTTTGGAAAAACTTCAAGAATCCTCCCCGGCTTGCCCGCCGGCCGTCCTCGAAAACCGTTATCTCCGGCAGGTAAACCACCCTAAGCCCCCGCTTCCAGGCCTGCCAGCAAAGCTCCACGTCGGCCATGAAAAGGAAATAGTCCTCGCAAAATCCGCCCAGCTCGTCCCACAACTTTTTTCTGACCACAACGAATGACGACTGCAGCCAATCCGCGTCCTGCGCGAGGGTATGGGATAAATCCCTGCGCTCATCATGCGCCACCAGAGAGCGGAAAACAGGCAGGCGCCCGAAGAAAGTACGGCGCGCCACCTGCACGAAAAATCTGGGAAATGCCCTGACGGTCGTGGCGATCTCTCCTCCCCGGGTCATCTGCCTGGGTCCGAGCGCCCCGATATCAGGGCGCCCGTCCATATAGGCGATCAGGCGCGAAAGCACGGATCGCTCCGGCCAAACTATATCGGGGTTGACGATCAGTACGTATTCACCTTCAATTTCGTTCCTGACCGCATTGTGCGCCCTGGTATAACCGAGGTTCTCCCGGTTAAGAACCAGCTTGACATGCGGCAAATCCGCCAGTTTACCGAGAATGGCGGCATTACGCGCGTCGCAGGAATTATCAATGACAATAACCTTATAACCAAAATCAGCCTCCTGTCTAAGAAGCGTACTGACATTCTCCACGACTTGTGCCGCCTTGAAGTAATCGAGGATTAAAATTGTGGCTTTAACGTTCCGCATGTCACCAAAATATCGATCTTTTAACTACTTGCCAATACAAGTTCAGGAGCGGATTGGCTATAAATTTCAAAACCGGATTATCGATCTCCTGATAAAGCACCCGCCCCTCGAAATTCTTCACTATCTCACTATCTTTTTTTCTTCTTATCATATTGATCGCCCGGCGTCTCTCGGCAATCTTCTTCCAGTTCGCCGGATTTAAAAAATACACAGTAACTTTTACCTTGACGCCGAACCAGCCGCCCGCGAGAGCATAACCGCACATGCCCAACTCCATAATGATCATAGCGGGCAGAATTAAAAGCAACGTCGGCCAACGATAATAATAAAGCATAACCAGATACCGGTTGCGCTCCATATAATAAAGCATGCGCATACTGCGGGCGAATTCGTATTTATGGTACACCACCGATTTGGGCGCGAGCACGATCCTGTATCCGGCCAACTTCACTCGCCACGAAAAATCGACATCATCATGATACATCCAAAGATTTTCATCCTCGCCGCCTATTTTTTCCACTATCTCTTTTTTGACGATAAACGCGCAACCGCTGGCATAACCGGCAATTTCCGGGTAGCCGTCTATTTCCCGGTCCGGCTCGCCGTAGCCGCCGGTAAAGCCGAAGCCGAGGAAATGCATGATATTGCCGACGCTGTTGATCCGCGAATGCGCCCGCTCTTCTTCGTTTCGCGGATATATCATGATCTTCGATTGCGCCACGCCTATTGACGGGTCGCTTTCGACCGCGGCTACCAATTCCTCGAGCCAGCGCGGATCGAATTTCACGTCCATGTTGGCGATGACGAAATACTCACAACCGTCCTTCCTCGCCATCTCGAGCCCAAGGTTGTTGGCCGCGGCATAATTGCCGTCCGGCCTCGTCGCGCATTTTGCTTCAGGATAATTATTCTTTACATATTCGCAATCGTTGATCGAACAATTGTCGATAATATACACGCTCATCAGCTCATGGGGGTAAGTTTGCGCGCGCAAACTGTCCCGGCATTCGTCTAAAAACCGGTTGACGTAATCCTTATAACCCACTAAAATTATGCCGACTTTCTTATCCGTCATCTTTTTACTTTAACGACTCCCGCATGACTTTCTTCAATAATTTAATATAATCCAGGAGGTGCCGGGTGATAAGAAAATGCTCACGCACGTGCTCGCGGCCCAGCCGGCCCATGGTTTCCCTGGCCTTTTTGCCGCGCAGCAGTTCGATTATCCGTTCGGCGCATTCCTCGGCGCTGTTTACCAAATAACCGTTTTTGCCGTCAATAATCTGGTTGGGAATACCGCCGACATTGCCGCCGACAACCGGCGTGCCCTTCCATAGCGCCTCGCTTACGGTTAAAGCGAACCCCTCGCGGATTGATTTTTGCAGGACCACATCGGATGCCCGTTGTAAGGCATTCACCCCCAGGTCATTATTGCCGATATTCAAAAGTAGCGTTACGTCATCCATCTTTTTGGCCCTCTCCTTAACCTTATTATAGACAACCATTCCCTCGGGATCGTCCGTAGCCGTATTGCCTAAGAGCACCAGCTGGCAATTGACCTTCTTCCTGATTATACGGAAGGCCTCAAGCACCCCCAGCGGGTCTTTCCAGGGATCGTAACGCGAGATCTGGCTTACTATCGGTTTATTCGTCTTAACTCCCATCTCCGATAAAATCGATTTGACCTTTGCCGGCGATAAATATCTGTTCTTTTCGTTTAAGGGATCTATCGACGGCATGATAATCGTCTGGGGAATGGAAATATCGCTTTTCAGGTAACATTTGTCGGAAACGATCATACCGTCATACAATTCTATGTACTGTTTGAGATAATTCCATAATTTCACGTTCGGCTTGGTGATGTCAATATGGCAGCGCCAAAGCCAGGGCTGATTCTTTTTGTAGTATTTTATCAGCGGCAGAACCTGCGGATCATGGATAATGACCGCGTCGCTCTTCTCCAGGTGCATAAAGATGGAGTTGCGCATATTTATCTCCTCGTACATCCTTCTCATCCTGGCCGAAAGCTTGATTTTCGCCCCCTGGGAACCGTTATGAAAAAGTTTGGTGACCTCGAAAAAAGGAGTACTGCCTTTGAGCGCGCGCCATCCCGCCCTGATGCCGACATCATTCATGAGATGCACCAGGCTGTCCAGTATCTCCGCCACGCCCCCGCCGTAATAGGTGGCGTTCACGTGCACCACGTATTTCCCCCGCAAAGGCCTGGCCTCCCTGACGATCTCGTTGATCTTTTTCTGTCCGACGATATTTTTGTAATCGAGAATGGTAATCATAGCGGGTATTAGACACTCGGTGTCTTCAATTATATCCGAGCGACAAGCGATATGGGCATCCAAGCCGCCCTGAGCAGCCAATATCGCCAGCCCGGGTGCCACTTCGCGAAATATTTTAACATCGAGTCGCGGAAATAAACCTGCGTTCGGCCGCGGGGAAGCTGGGAAAAGCTTTTGCCCACGTAGTCGACGCATTCGGCGGCCGGAGTATACATAACCTTCCAGCCGGCATTTTTTACTTGCCGGCAATAATCGACTTCCTCGAACCAGACGAAATACCGCTCATCTAATCCCCCCAGTTTTTCGATCACTTCCCGCCTGATCATAAAAAAAGAGCCGCGGATCGAATCGACCTCCGCTTCACGGCTGTAATCGAAATCATTATTTAAATAATGATTTAA
>CAYVIA010000022.1:4174-8195 GCA_964451485.1 uncultured Gammaproteobacteria bacterium | reverse complement strand
ATTTAAATAATGATTTAATATGCCGGGAAAAACATGCGGCAGTTTCAGCACGATCGCCAGCTGGTCGGTAACGCCCGGAAAACGCCTGACGTGCGGCACGGTTTCGCCCTGCTCGCCTATAAGATGGCATCCCGCCAGTCCGGCGTCCTCGTGCTTATCCATCCACTCCACCATGGCCTCAAGGGCGCCTTCCCCGACGCGCATATCGGGATTTAAAAGCAATACATATCTGCCATGACTCGATTTTATTCCCTGGTTATTGGCCTTGGCAAACCCGAGATTTTCCCGGTTCGCTATCAATTTGACCCGCGGGAATTCACGAGCGACCATCCCGGCCGACCCATCGCGCGAATCATTATCCACAACGAAAACCTCGAAAGCAAATTTTCCCTGACCGCGCCATAAGGCCTTCAGGTTTTCGCGCAATTTATCTTTGACGTTCCAGGAAACGATGATTATACTAAGATCCATATGTATTGATCTTTTTTCTCAATTTCCATAACCGTCTATACTGCTTTAACGAATATTGCTCGAACAGTAAAACGAAAATGAACATTTTCAGGCCGTACCACGAGACGGCCAGTTTATTGGCGGTATTCTGTAATCTCCAGTATTTTAAAAATAATATATGCTGGTTCAAAAACGACCATGCTTTAATCCGCTTGTTCTTGTTTTTCCGATTCATGACCACGCGTAAATCGCTTTCACCCGCGGCTCTGGCGGTACGGTCATGATATACCACTGCCCCGGCGACACATCTCGATTGATAGCCGGCCAGAAACAAACGATAGGCCAAATCGCAGTCCTCCTTGTACATGAACATCGTCTCGTCGAAATAACCATTCTCTTCCTTGACTCGTCCAAGCGCCTCCAGGCGGTACATGGCGGCCGCGCCGGACGGACCCAGGATGTCCGTGCTGTCATGCCGTCCCTCATCCCGCTCGCCCTGACCGGCATCGACGAACCTTAAGCCCGGACGCAGCCGGATGCCGCAAGTGTCGATCACATCCGTCTTCCTGTTACGCGCGAAATCCCATCTTAAAACCTTGGGACAAACCGACCCCAGCCGGCCGTCTTGCTCCAGAGCCTCAACCATCTTTGCGGCCGCGTCCGGTTCGAGAATAATATCGGGGTTGATGACCAAAAAATAATCCGCCCCAAGGTCAACTGCCTGTCTAATCATTGAATTATATGCCCTGGCAAAACCGATATTCCCTCCGGCCCATTTAAAATCCACGCCATGCTCGCGTAAATATTTTATATTTCCATTATCCTCCTTCTCACTGTTATCAACCGCCAAAACCTTGTAATCACGATATATCTGCGCGCCCAAGCTATCTAAAAAATACGGCAAATACTTTGCCGTCGAATCACCGTAAGTTATAAAACCGATAATAAGCTTCATAATCAAATCGCCATTTTATCCTGTAGTTTCTCCTTCGCCATGATTTGCGCCTCAAGCAAACTATCGAAAGTGCCGGCGTCTATCCAGCCGCCTTTGACCTGGGCCACTTCAAGCTCTCCGCGCTTAAGGTACCAGTTGTGCAGCTCCGTGATCTCGAGCTCTCCCCGCTCGCTGGGCTTGACGCTCCTGGCCGCTTCAACCACCCGGCCGTCATAAATATAAAGTCCGGTCAGGGCATAGTCGCTGATCCACTTCTTCGGCTTTTCTTCTATGCGCACCGCCTTCATCTTATCATCGAACTCCACTACGCCGAATCTTTCCGGATCCGGCACTTTTTTGGCGAACACCTTGCCCCCGCCCCTGAAGCTCCCGATCTCCGTTGCCAGGTCATCCTCGAAAATATTGTCTCCGAGAATCATGCAAACGTTTTCCTGGTCGATAAAATTCTCGCCGATAATAAAGGCGTCAGCCAGGCCGCGCGGCCTGTCCTGGATCTCGTAGGTGAACTTGACGCCGAATTCCTTGCCGCTGCCAAGGAGATTAAGATAATCCCCGGCCCGTTCCGGCGCCACGATAATCAGTATCTCCCTGATCCCGGCCCGGATCAGGGTATTTAGGGGATAATAGATCATCGGCCGGTTGTAAACGGGCAAAAGCTGCTTCGATGTTACCTTGGTGCAGGGGCGGAGCCGTGTCGCGCTCCCTCCGGATAAAATTATGCCTCGCATGTTTTATGATTTTAAATTTTTTAAATACTCTTTCAGCGCTTCCTGCCACGGCCGGAGCGACTCCAGCTTGGTATTCAGCAGTACCGAGTACTTCGGCCGTCTGGCCGGACGCGGGAATTTATCGGCCGAAACGGCATTAAGCTTTATCTTCTTCCCGGCCATAACGAAAAGTTCTTTGGCCGCGGAGTACCAGGTAGAGGCGCCGCTGTTGGTCAGATGATAAATGCCGCAACCGGCGCCGCTTTCGACAAGTTCCCTCGTTGCTCGCGCCAGGTCCGGCGTATAAGTAAAACAGCTAAGCTCCTCATCGACCGCGTCGATCTCGCTTCGTTCGCCGGACACCTTAAGCATAATATCGAAAAAACTCGGTTTGGCCAATTCGCTTTCGCCGGGAGGACCGAAAAGTTTTGATGTCCGGATCAAATACCACTTCAAGCCCTTGCCGGAAAGAGCGATCATCTGGCGCTCGCCGATCGCCTTGGTTTTGCCGTAGCGGTTGACGGGCGCGGTCTCGTCGTTTTCCCGGTAACCCCTCTTTTTCCGGCCGTTAAAAACATTGTCGGTCGAATAATGGACGAACGCAGCTCCCACCGCCAAAGCCGCTTCGGCAATATAGCGCGGCCCGTCGATATTAAGGCGCTTGGCCAGATTATATTCCGCCTCGCTTTCCTCGCATTTGTCCACGGCGTTATAGGCGGCGGCATTGATGATAATTTCCGGCTTAATGGCGTATATTTTATTCGTAATCAACTCCTTGTCTGTAATATCGATCTCCTCCCGGTCCCAGGCGGTTGCGTCGTAGCCACTCTCAAAAATTTTCACCAATTGACCGCCAAGATTACCTTTCGCCCCCAAAATCAATAATTTGCGCATATTCTTTAAATTGAAATAATTCTTACTTCTTCCCGCCGTACTGCTTCTCGTAATAATTCCGATACTCTCCGCTTTTGATCTTCTGCCACCAGCCCGTGTTATTTTTATACCAGTTAATCGTTTGGGCAAGCCCTTCGGAGAATTCGATCTCCGGTTCCCAGCCCAGCTCTTTTTTCGCCTTCTTATAATCGATGGCGTAACGGAGATCATGACCCGGCCGGTCAGCCACGAACTCGATCATTTCCTCCCCGCGCCCCATTTTCTCCAATATCATTTTAGTCAGCTCCATATTCGATAACTCCCTGCCTCCCCCCAGGCAATACGTTTCGCCTATGCGTCCGTTGTTGATAATCATATCCACGCCCCGATTATGGTCATCGACATGGATCCAGTCGCGGACATTCTTGCCTGCGCCGTAAACCGGAACTTTCCCGCCCTCGATCAGATTGGTGATGAATAAAGGCATGATCTTTTCCGGAAATTGGTAGGGGCCGTAATTATTCGAACAATTGGAAATAGTAACGGGAAGTTTGTGCGTATAAAAATAAGCGCGCACGAGCATATCGGCCGCCGCCTTGGAAGCGCTATAGGGACTGCGCGGATGATACGGCGTCTGTTCGTTAAAGGGCGGATCATCCGGACCGAGGTGGCCGAAGACCTCGTCCGTGGAAATATGGTGGAAGCGGATGCCGCCGTGTTTTCTCGCCGCGTCAAGCAGCGTGCGCGTCCCTTCCACGTTCGTGCGGATAAAATCGGCGCTCGACATAACCGAGCGGTCCACGTGCGATTCGGCCGCGAAATGGACGACTAAGTCCATACTATCCATCACGGAGTCGACCAATTCGGAGTCGCAGATATCACCTCTCACGAATTTATAATTCGGCCGCCCCTCAACGTCCCGCAGATTATCGAGATTGCCCGCGTAAGTCAAAACATCCAGATTGACTATATGGTCATCTGGATATTTGTTTATCCAATATCTGATGAAGTTGGAACCGATAAACCCGGCTCCGCC
>CAYVIA010000022.1:0-4074 GCA_964451485.1 uncultured Gammaproteobacteria bacterium | reverse complement strand
TCATCCTCATAAACCTTATAGCTCGGTATCTCGCCCGCCGCGATTTTACAAAATATACAATTCCCCATATATAATTTTCCGGGATTATATCCGCGTTAAATCCGCGGATCATAGCTTCTCCTGTATTTTCTTCAAACAGAATTCCGCCTCGTCCTCGCCGTACCCCGATTGCGGCCATCTTTCCAATCCGTCGCCTTCGGCCCGCGGCACCAGGTGGAAATGAACGTGCGGCACGTGCTGGTTGGCCGCGCTTTTGTTGTCGAGAAAAACGCTGTAGCCCTTGACCCCGAGCCCCTCCATCACCGCTTTGCCGATCTTTTTCATGGCCAGCGCCATGGCGCAAAGATCATCGTCGGTCAAATCTTCGATGTCGGCTTCATGCTTCTTCGGCACGATGATGGTATGGCCGTGGCTGATGGGCAGGATGTCGAAAAAGGCCATCACCTTTTTGTCCTCATAGACCTTGTAGCTCGGAATATCACCGGCTATGATCTTGCAAAAAATACATTCCATAATGTTGGACGGCAGAAAACGGACGGCAGACAACGACAGTCATCCGCGAACCGCACCCGCGTCGATAAATATAAATTAAACTTGAAATTTTCAAAACGAAAAAACGGTCTTGATTTCCAAAATTACCCGCAAATCATCACGCCACCATACGCACTTCTTCATCCTTCTCAAGTTCAAGAAAACTATCTAACATATCCTCGTATCCCCTCTTTTCCGATATTAGCTCATCGCGTATTGCCATAAATTTCGGCTTCTCTCCTTCTTCGGCCTCTCCCATGGCCGTGTTATACATGTCGATATCTTTCTCCAATTCCCGGATCTTATCCCGCATTTCTTCTGTTTTCTCCTGTATTTCTTCAGGCGCCATAACCCTGCCCCCGGACTCAAACCCCTCCTCGTAACCTTCGATTTTTTTTCGTCTTTGCGCGTTTTCCCGCATATTTTTCGCTTATAAATTATTCGATAATATACGGCGAGTCATCCCGGCTCTCCCACCTGATCTCGTCCACCTCTTCTTTCTTGCCCTCGCCGCGGTAAAGCTTATCCGGCAGGTTGATGCTCCAGGCATCATTGTTTGATATACATTTATAACCGTGCACCACGCCCGGAGGCACGATGACCATCACCGGATTATTTTCGCCCGCCTCTATCTTAACGTGTTCGCCGTTGGTCGCCGATTTATCCCTTCGGTCCCAAAGATACAACGCGAAAGTACCCGGGCCGGCGAACACGAAACAATCGGACTGGTGAACGTGCTCATGCGGTCCGCGCGTTATGCCCGGCTTGGTCACACTCACGTATTCCATCACCGGCCGGTACTCGGTTTCGTCCGCGCGGTAAATTTCCGCCAGCCACCCGCGTTCATCCTTGTATTTATTAAGTTGCCGGATGATTACGCCGTCAATCATATTTATCATCTCCCGACATTTTGAAAAAGCGGCATGCCGTTGGCCGGGTTAGTGGGGACATAAATCGTGCCCTCGCGGTCTTTCAACTGCTGGATATAGAGATAATTTAGATAATTCGTGGTTAAACTCTCGTTGATCGTGCGCTGGGCGTCGCGCTGGCCCTCGGCCTCGATCACCTTGCGCTCCTTTTCTTTCCTTTCCTTCGCAAGGATAAAATCGTATTTCTCCGCCTCCTGCTCAGCCTGCAGTTTTTCCTGGATAGCGTTCGCCAGGTTCGGCGGCAAAACCACGTTGCGCAAAAGAATGCTTTCGACCGTTATGCCGCGCGGACCAAGATCGTCGGTAAGCTGGTCCTTGATCTTATTGGCGGCTTCCTCGCGTTTTTCGGAATAGATATCCTTGGCTTCATACTGGGCGATAACGTCCCTGATCGCCGTTCGAATCGTCGGCCGGATGATCTTCTCGTCGTAATTGAGGCCGAGTTCGCGGTAAACGTCAGAGGCCTTCTCTTCCTGCAGCCGGTAAAGGACGGTCATATCAAGATCGACGCTCAGGCCCTCTTTCGTCAGGGCATTAATCGCGTCCGCTTCGGTTCGGCGGCCTTCGCCCTGGGCGATGCTCATCGTATATTCTTCGGTGCGGATACTCATGCGCGTAACTTTAGCGAGCGGGATTACGAGGTGGAAACCGGAACTAAGCTCGTTGTCGCGCACCTTGCCGAAGAGCGAATAAACGCCGGTTTCACCCGCGTCCACGACCTGGATCGAGGCGAAAAACAGCCATAAGCCGAAGACGATTATAACCGCCGACAAAACGATTTTTCTCGTTTTTACTTTGTCCATAAGGTTGAATTTATCACCGCCCAAAGCATCTAAATCGATGATTTTGGACATATTACGCGCCCGCGACCGGGCCATGAATTTATAATATATAAACAAAACAAAAAGCGCGGCAACCAATAAAAAAACAATTCCCGCTTTGCCCAGCAACGGCCCGAAAATAAAAAGAAGCACTAGCAGTAAAGGTATATTTTTAAACCATTTTCCTCTCATGCGCGGTTATATTTTTCCCTTATTATTATTTTTCACCGTTGTTATTACTATACCAGCAATCAGCCAAAAAATCAACACCCAATTGATATTGATATATGCCAAAACGATACCGGGATGGATTACTTCCATGATGCTGAAAATAACCAAAGCAGCGGTTAAAATATAAAATAATTCTTTCAAAAAAATTAGCATCATATTATTTTATCATTGAAATAATTTTTTCTTTGTCATCCGATTTCTTTCTTTGTCATTACCGCGAAAGCGGGAATCCAGGAGAGAGCCGCACGAACGTCGATTTACCACATCATGTTTCTGATTTTTTCGACCAACCCCTTTCCCTCCAGCTCCACCATGATTTCATCAACAACAAGACCGTCGTCCGGCGCCATCCCGGGAATCGACAAAATAAAGCTGTATTTTCCATCCTCGCGGTAAGCATGCGTCAAATCGAAATCGACCGTGGCCGTCTGCCAATCTCCATCCTGTCGCGGCGGCACGTAATCGGCTAAAATATAATCGATGCCCGCCCGGTCAACGTCAAGATTGTCGTTCACCTTTTTGTACGCGGGATTAATGAGCGCCTCCGGGCTGAAAGCGAAAACGCCGTCTCCGGCGAGCAAAAGGTCGTCGCGTTCGAGCACGACCGCGGTGGAGGTACTATTCGTTTTGGCCGCGTACTGCGTATAGGTTTTGTCCATCCTCAAGGACTCATCGCCCACGATCACCGTTTGCAGGTTTGCCGGATTGCTCGTCTGGACGCGCACCTCGGAGCTGTCCGTATAAACGGTCAAGTGCATATCGGGCTTGCCCGTATTGTCGAGCCAGAATTTATTGATAAACGCTATTTTACTTTGGCGTGTGGCAATTTTTTCCGTAACGATGTCGTTATTGGCGCGCAATTCGATCTTGTAGGCGCCTTCGGGCAGATTCGCCAGATTAAACCGCAAATTCCGGGCGGCGCTTTTCTCGCCAATGTCGCCGGTAATACCGTCATCGTCCAAGCGCCGGCTGTCGATCAGCTGGTCGCGATAATAAAGATTAAGCTCGATCGGATCCGGATCCTTATTTAGATTCAAATCAACGAAAGAGAAGTCGAAATCGAGCGGTTCATCCTTGATATAAGTATAAAGCTGGTACGCTCCGCGCAGGGGGTAATCGATCGTCTTCACGCTCGTTTTCGCCGCGTATCCGGGGATAAGATATTCGCCGTTAAGGTCATAATTATACAAAGCGATCTCGCCGCGCGGCGGCTGATCGGATAAAAATTCGCTGACGCTGTCATAATTATGATTGCGCTCAAGCAGCAGCGTATCCCCTTCCCCGATTGCGTTCCATTCCACGGCCAGCCGGTCGATAATCCCGTTATCTACCGGTTTAAGGTCGTAGCGCCAGATTGTCTTGTCGGCCAGCACTCCGGCTTCGATTACGGGCGCGGCCGTATCGCCGCCGTTGGCGCGCCTGTATTTAATCGTCACCTTCGCCTGATCGAACCGCCGCGGCGTACGCAAAGAAAAATAAACCGGCTCGCCGATGATTTTCTGGCCTCCGCCAGCCGGCGGCTCCACCCGTTCGGCCGGCGTCAGCTTGCCGATAAAAAAATT